>CAZWXA010000076.1:0-3047 GCA_964637755.1 uncultured bacterium
CACGGGCTCGACGAGCAGACGAAGGTGACCGCCGCCACCCTCCAGATCGCGCGGGCCATCGGGGCGCCGGTGGTGGGCACGAACGACTCGCACTACCTCGAGGCGGGCCACGCGCGGGCCCACGAGGCGCTGCTCTGCATCCAGACCGGGTCGACGATGAACGATCCGAAGCGCTGGCGCTTCTCGACGGACGAGTTCTACCTGAAATCGGCCGACGAGATGCACCGGGTCTTCGGCGAGCTGCCCGAGGCCTGCACGAACACGCTGGCCGTCGCCGAGCGCTGCAACCTGACGCTTCAGTTCGGGCGCTTCCACCTGCCCCGCTACACGGTGCCGGAGGGCCACACGCTCGAGACGTGGCTCCAGCAGCTGGCCTGGGAGGGTCTGGCCCGCCGGTACGGGGCGAACCCCGGTGACGCGATCGAGAACCGGCTGCGTCACGAGCTGGCGGTGATCGAGAAGATGGGGTTTGCCGGCTACTTCCTGGTGGTGTGGGACTTCATCGCCTTCGCGCGCGCACGGGGCATCGCGGTCGGACCGGGACGCGGGTCGTCGGCCGGGTCACTCGTCGCGTACTGCCTCGGGATCACCAACGTCGACCCGATCAGGTACGGCCTCCTCTTCGAGCGCTTCCTGAACCCCGAGCGGGTCTCCATGCCCGACATGGACGTCGATTTCGCCGACGACCGGCGAGACGAGGTGATCCGGTACGTCGCCGAGAAGTACGGTCGGGACCGGGTCGCCCATATCATCACGTTCGGCACCCTCGGCGCGAAGGCGGCCATCCGGGACGTCGGCCGCGTGCTGAGCATGAGCTACGCGGACGTCGACCGGATCGCCAAGCTGGTGCCGGGCTTTCCGCTGAACATCACGCTCGATGACGCACTCGGCAAGAGCCCGCAGCTCGCCGAGGCCGTCCGGACGCAGCCCCAGGTGCAGGGGCTCTGGGAGATCGCCCGGGCTCTGGAGGGCTGCACCCGGCACGCCTCGGTCCACGCCTCGGCCGTGGTGATCTCCGACGAGCCGCTCGTCGAGCACATCCCCCTCTACAAGGACCCGAAGCGGCCGGAACTGATCACCGGCTACGCCATGGGGCCAATCGAGAAGCTCGGCCTGCTCAAGATGGACTTCCTCGGGCTGCGGACGCTCACCGTGCTCGCCAACACCGTGGTGCTGATCCGGGAGTCGCGGGGCGAGCGGATCGACCTCGATGCCATTCCCTTCGACGACCCCCGGACCTACGGGCTCCTCTCCGAGGCGAAGACCTTCGGGGTCTTCCAGCTCGAGTCGGCGGGGATGCGGGAAGCCCTCCGCGGCCTCCGGCCCGAACGGCTCGAGGACCTGATCGCCATCGTGTCGCTGTACCGCCCGGGTCCGATGGATCTGATCGCCGACTTCATCGCGCGGAAGCACGGCCGGGCGAAGATCGCCTACGAGCATCCCGCCATGGAGACGTTCACCCGGGAGACGTACGGGATCATGGTGTACCAGGAGCAGATCATGCAGATCGCGTCCGAGCTGGCGGGCTTCAGCATGGGCGAGGCCGACCTGCTGCGGCGGGCGATGGGCAAGAAGGATCGCGATCTCATGGCGCAGCAGCGCGAGAAGTTCATCGAGCGCTGCGTCGAACGGAAGGTCCCGCGGGTCAAGGCCGAGCGGGTGTGGGACCTCATGGCTCCCTTCGCCGGCTACGCCTTCAACAAGTCCCACGCCGCGGCCTACGCCGTCGTCGCGTACCAGACGGCGTACTTCAAGGCGAACTACCCGGTCGAGTTCATGGCGGCGCTGCTGACCTCGGAGATGGGCGACACCGACAAGATCGTCAAGTACGTCGACGAGTGCCGGGTTATGGGCATCGAGATCCAGCCCCCCGACGTCAACGTCTCCGGTGTCCAGTTCAGCGTCGCCGGCGACACCGTTCGCTTCGGCCTGGCCGCCATCCGGAACGTCGGCGAGGCGGCGATCGAGGTGATCCTGAGGAGCCGCGGGGAAGGGGGAGCCTTCCGCTCCCTCACCGATTTCTGCGCGCGCGTCGACCTGCGGCTCGTGAACCGGCGGGTGATCGAGAGCCTGATCAAGGCGGGCGCGTTCAGCTCGGTCGGTCCCTCGCGCGCGCACCTGCTGGCGAGCCTCGACGCGGTCATGGAGACGGGCCAGCGCGAGCAGCGGGCCCGCGACGGAGGCCAGGCGTCGCTGTTCGACCTGGGCGCCGCGCCGGCCGCCGCCGCGCCGGACGCGCCCGGGCTCGCCGAGTGGGAGACGGACCAGCTCCTGGCCTACGAGAAGGAGGTGCTCGGCTTCTACGTCTCCGGCCACCCGCTCGCGCGGTATCGGCCGTTGATCGAGTCGCTCGGCGTGACGCCGACCGGCGAGCTGCCCGCGAAGAGCGCGGGCGCGCGGATCGTGCTCCTCGGGCAGGTCACGGCGATCAAGGAGATCCCCACCAAGAGCGGCGATCGGATGGCCTTCGTGACCCTGGAGGACATGGATGGCACGGCCGAGGTGACGGTGTTCCCGGCGCCGTTCAAGGCCGCCATGGCGCTTCTCCGGGGTCGGGATCCCTTGCTGGTTCGCGGCCGCGTCGACGACACCGAGAAGGGGCGGGTGATCCTCGCGGAGGAGGTCCGCGCGCTCGCTCAGGCCGTGAACGGCGGTCCCGCGCCGCCCCCAGAGGGCGCGCCGCCCCACACCTGCCGGATCCGGATCGCGGGCGGCGCCCAGGTGCTCGCCGAGGCCCGGCGTGTCTGCGTGGGGTTCCCCGGCGAGGTGCCGCTCTTCCTCCACGTCCTGCTGCCCGGACAGGAAGTCGTCATTCGCGCGACAGGCGTGTCCGTCGACGGGAGCGCCGGGCTCGTGACCGCACTCGAGTCGCTCCTCGGCCCGAACGCCGTCCTCCTCGAGCATGACCGACGGGCTTGACTTCGAGCGTCCGCTCGACGCGCTGGAGCAGCGCATCGTCGGGCTGCGGGGGCGCGAGGATCCCCTCGCCCAGCGCGACGAGATCAGCCGGCTGGAGGCGCGGCTCGCCCGCCTGCGGGCCCGCACCT
>CAZWXA010000076.1:3057-12556 GCA_964637755.1 uncultured bacterium
CGCCCTGGCAGCGGACCCAGCTCGCCCGGCATCCCAGGCGGCCGCGCACCCTCGATTACGTCCGGCTCCTGATCGACGACTTCGTCGAGTTGCACGGCGACCGGGTCTACGGCGACGATCGGGCCATCGTCGGCGGTCTGGGACGGTTCGGCAGCGTGCCGGTCTGCGTGATCGGCCACCAGAAGGGGCGGGACACGCGCGAGAATCTCGCCCGGAACTTCGGCATGCCGCACCCGGAGGGCTACCGGAAGGCGCTCCGGCTGATGAAGCTCGCTGAGAAGTTCGGCAAGCCGGTTCTCACCTTCATCGACACGCCCGGCGCGTACCCCGGGATCGGCGCCGAAGAACGCGGACAGGCGGAATCGATCGCCCGCAACCTGCGGGAGATGGCCGGCCTCAGGACCCCGGTGGTCGCGGTCGTGATCGGGGAGGGCGGCAGCGGGGGTGCGCTCGCGATCGGCGTCGCCAATCGCGTGCTCATGCTCGAGTACGCGATCTACTCCGTCATCTCGCCGGAGGGGTGTGCGGCGATTCTGTGGGGGGACCGCGCCCGGGCGCCGGAGGCCGCGGCCCTGATGCGGATCACGGCTCCCGACCTGCTGCCGCTCGGCGTGATCGACGCGGTGGTGCCGGAGCCGTCTGGCGGCGCGCACCGGGACTGCCAGGCCGCGGCGGCGAACCTCCGCACGGCGCTGCACGATCATCTCTGGTCTCTGCTGTCGAAGTCCGGGGACGATCTCTGCCGCGAGCGGTACGAGAAGTTCCGGCGGATCGGGGTGTGGGAGGACGAGACCCTAGCGGCCGGTCAGCGCTGACGCGACACTGTCGTCGGTGACGAGCACGTTCATGAACCGGCCGCGCAGCGCGCTGCGGACCGCCTGGATCTTGGTGCCTCCCCCGGGGGGGCCGGGAGCGGCGCGCGGGTGTGTTATGCTTCTACGGGAGATTCGCGGTGCCCCGAATCTCCCGAGCATCGATGCCGAAACTGCATGTCATCACGTACGGCTGCCAGATGAACGAGTATGACTCGGACCGGGCCGCCGGACTGCTCACCGAGGGCCACCAGTACGAGCTGACGGACTCACCGGACGACGCCGACCTGATCCTCCTGAACACCTGTTCCATCCGGGAGAAGGCGGAGGAGAAGGTCTTCTCGAGGCTCGGCCAGCTCCGCGTGCTGAAGCAGCGGAACCCCGACCTGGTGGTGGGCGTCATGGGCTGCATGGCGCAGCTGCAGAAGGACGCCATCCGGGCCCGGGCTCCCATCGTGGATCTGGTGTTCGGCTCGCCCGCGATCGCCCGGGTCGGGCAACTGGTCGAACGCGTGCGGCGCGAGCGCCGGCCCGTCCTCGAGGTGGGTGAGGCCCCGCTGGTCAAGCTCGCGACCCGCGCGGCGCGGCCGGGGCCGAAGGCGTTCGTGACGGTGATGGAGGGGTGCGAGAAGCACTGCACCTTCTGCGTCGTCCCCGTGACGCGCGGGCGGGAGCGGAGTCATTCCCCCGAATCGATCCTGGACGAGGTCCGTGGACTGGCCCGCGACGGCGTGCGGGAGGTGACCCTCCTCGGCCAGACCGTCAACGCCTACGGTCGCGACCTGGCCCCCCCGACCGATCTCGCCGCCCTGCTCGAGCGGCTCAACGAGGTGGAGGGAATCCGGCGAATCAGGTTCGTGACCTCGAACCCCTACAATCTCGGGCGGCGCCTGATCGAAGCTCTGCGCGACGTCCCGAAGGTGTGCGAGGCCCTGCACCTGCCGCTGCAGTCCGGGTCGAACCGGATCCTCGACGCCATGAACCGCGGGTACACCCGGGAGCACTACCTGGACCTGACCGGCGAGCTCCGGGAGACCGTCCCCGGCATCGCCCTCAGCACGGATCTGATCGTCGGCTTCCCGGGCGAGACGGACGAGGACTTCGAGCAGACCGTCGACATGGTCGAGCGCGTCCGCTACGACGGCGTCTTCGCCTTCCGGTACTCGCCCCGGCCGGGCACGCCGGCCGCGCGTATGCCCGACCAGGTCCCCGAGGACCTGAAGGCCCGCCGCAACACGCGGATTCTCGAGGTGACGGAGCGGGTGAGCGTGACGGGGCGCCGCACGCTCGAAGGACGCGAGATGGAGGTCATGGTCGACGGCGTGTCCAGGCGCGATCCGCGCGAGCTGTCGGGACGCACCCGCTGCAACCGCGTGGTCAACTTCGACGGCGGGGGAGGCGTCCGGGTCGGCGACGTCGTGCAGGTTCGCATCACGCAGACCCTGCCGCACAGCCTGCGGGGAGCGCTCGTCGAGGAGGGCGCGCATGTTTGTTGAGATGAAGGTCCGCACGCTCCAGCTGGATCCCCTGTCGAACATGCCGGTCGTCCTGCTGCGCGACGAGGAGGACAAGCGGTCGCTCCAGATCTGGGTCGGCATCTACGAGGCCAACGCGATCGCCCTCGAGATGGAGAAAGTCACCACCGCCCGGCCGATGACGCACGATCTCCTGAAGAACGTCCTCGAGTCGCTCGCCGCCCGTGTCGTGAAGGTCGTCGTCTCCGACCTCAAGGAAAACACCTTCTTCTCGGTCATTCACATCCGGGTCGGGGACTCGGAGATCACCGTCGATTCGCGCCCGTCCGACGCGATCGCGCTAGCGCTCAGGGTAGGGGCTCCGATCTTCGTCGACGAGGACGTCGTCCGGAAGGCGAAGAGCGTCGAGGTCGCCGGGGAGCCCGAGGGTATCACGGCCGATGATCCGGAGAGCCTCCGCGAGTGGCTGGAGAAGATCAAGCCGGAGGACTTCGGGAAGTTCAACAAGACGTAGCCCGCCCCCGTGCGGATCGGCCTGTTCACGAACAACTACCTGCCGTTCCGGGGCGGGGTGCCGGTCTCAGTCGAGACCCTCCGCCACGGGCTGGAGGCCCGTGGCCACTCGGTGTGGGTCATGGCCCCCGCCGCGCGCGAGGCAGTGGCCGACCCTCGGGTGATCCGCTATCCATCGATCCCGGCCGCCACCTACCCGGAGTTCTGCCTCCCGCTGCCCCTGGCGCCCCGCGTCTCGGCCCGCGTCCGTGCCCTCGGCCTCGACATCTTTCACGCCCACCATCCGTTCCTGCTCGGACCCGTGGCGCGCCGCTTCGCGCGCCGGGCGGGCCGCCCGCTCGTCTTCACCTATCACACCCGGTACGAGAAGTACGCGCACTACGTGCCCTTCCGGCGGAGCCTGGTGGAGGCGGCCGCGGTGCGGCTCAGTACCGCGTTCGCGGCGTCGGCCGACACCGTGATCGCGCCGTCGCAGGCGGTGCGGGACACGCTTCGTGCGCGCGGCGTGACGACTCCGGTCGAGGTGATTCCGACCGGGGTGGACACCGGGCGCTTTCGCCCGGGCGACCCGGGCGCCGCGCGGGCCGCCCTCGGGCTCCCCGCGGAGGCGCCGTTGCTCCTCTACGTGGGGCGCCTCGACCGGGAGAAGAGCATCGAGCGCATCCTGCGCGCGTTCGCCCTGCTGCACGCGACCGTCCCCCTGGCGCGGCTCGCGCTGGTCGGCCACGGCACCGAAGCGGTGCGCCTCGCCGCCCTGGCGCAGACGCTGCCGGCGACCCGGAACATCACGTTCCTGCCGGCCCGGAGTCACGACGCGCTGCCGGTCTGCTACCAGGCCGCGGACGTCTTCCTCTTCGCGTCGGAAACGGAGACGCAGGGACTGGTTCTCGCCGAGGCGGCTGCGTGCGGCGTCCCGGTCGTCTCCGTGAGCGGCCCGGGATGCGACGAGGTGGTGCGGGACGGGGAGACGGGTCTCCTGACGAAGCCCGAGCCGGCGGCGCTCGCCGAGGCCGCCATCAGCCTCCTCCTCGACGGCGGGCGGCGCCGGTGCATGGGCGCGCGGGCTCGCGAGGTCGCCGAGCGCGAGTTCGACGCCAGGATCCAGATCGACCGCACGCTGGCGCTCTACGAGCGCGCCCGCGCGCGGCGGTGACGGACACCCCCCGGGGGATCCGCCTCCGGTTCCAGCCGGACTGGGCGGGGCCGGGCGGGAAGGGGCTGCTCGGGGGCGACTCCCGCGTGCGGACACTCCGGAAGGTGCTCGTCACGTACCCAGAGGTGCGTCACATCCTGCCGGATCGGATCAGCTTCGAGTCGACCGCCGACCCGCGGCTTCTCGAAACCGTCGCGGCGTTCCTGGAGCGCCAGCGATGGCTGGTGAGGTCGGTCGAGGTCGAATGACGGCCTGACCGCCGCCCGGGACGGCATCCTCCGCGCGCGCTCGCGGCCCGGCCGTCAGCGCCGGCCCGCAGCCCGCATCGCGGCGTCCAGGTTCTCCCGCACCTCGGCGCTGCCCGGCGCGAGGGCGAGGGCTTCTTCGAGCGCTCCCACCGCGTCGTCCAGGCGTCCCCCGCGGATCCGCTCGATGGCGAGGTCGTTGAGGACCCGGACGAGGTCGGGAGTGACCGGGACCATCGGGCTCCGGGCGCGGGCCGCGCGCAGCGCCCGCGCCGCCTCCTCGAACCGCCCGCGCCGGGCGAGCGCCAGGCCCAGCACCCGGTTCGCGTCGGCCTCGTAGTGTGGATGCAGGCGCGCGGCGCTCCCCCAGGAACGGGCGGCTTCGTCCAGGCGGCCCAGGCGCTCGAGCACGGAGGCCAGCACGGCGTGATGATCGGCCCGGTCCGGACGCCCCAGGACGGCGAGGGTGCCTTCCCGCTCCGCGTCCGCCAGCCTCCCGGCCGCGAGGAGGGCGACGGCCAGGCCAGCCCGGCATTGGGCGCACGCGGGATCCGCCGCCACGGCGGCGGTCCAGAGGCTTTCCGGATCACGCCACGCGGAGAGGTGAGCGCGCGCCAGCGAGGCCCAGACGGCGAGCAGCAGGACCACGACCGCGACGCTCGCGGCCCTGACGGCAGGTCGAGCCCGGGCGCCGAGAACACCCGCCACCAGACCACCCAGCACGACTGCCCAGCCGACCGTGCTGAGGTAGCTGTACCGGTCGGCGACGAGGATCGTGCTGACGTGGACGACTCCGCTCACGGGAAGAACCGTGACGATCGACCAGGCCCAGGCGGCGCCAAGCCACGGGGCATGCCGCCGCGCGAGCACGGCAAACGAGGTCACGGCGGCCACCGCGGCCATGCTCGCCAGGAACCGCGGCGCCAGCGGGTCGACGGGCATGGGCAACTCGTGCAGCGGCGAGAGACCGACGGGCAGGAACGTCTGCAGCGGGTAGAACACGGCACTGTACGCGAAGAGCGCCAGCCGGCCGTCCCAGCCGAGCCGCCCGAACGCGGTGAATCCGATGTCGGCCGCGATGTTGAGCGCGGAGACGGCCGCGCCGGCCGCGGCGACGCCGGCAAACGGGAGCTTCTCGATCACGGTCGTGGGCCAGCGGAACCGCCGCAGCGGGTAGACGTCCAGGATCACGAGGATCGCGGGGAACGTCATCGTGATCTCCTTGGCCAGGAGCGAGGCGGCGAAGGTCGCGAGGGAGACCGCCCGCCAGCGCCGGGCGGGCCGACCCTCCAGTTCTGCGGCCCTGAGATAGCCGAGCAGCGAGAGAAAGAACAGGGCCCCCGAGAGCATGTCGCGGCGTTCGGTCACCCAGGCGACACTCTCGACCCGGAGCGGATGCACGCCGAAGGCGAGCGCGGCCACCGCGGCGCCGACCTCGACCGCCCCCGCCCGAGCCGCCGGCAGCGCCAGCGACAGGAGCCGGCGAGCCGCAAGGTAGCAGAGCACGGCATTGACGGCATGGAACGCGACGTTGGCGGCGTGATACCCAACGGGATTGCGGCCCCAGAGCCACTCGTCGATGGCGTAGCTGAGCCACGTCACGGGAATCCAGTGGCCAAGCACCCGGGTTCTCAAGACCCATGAGAGATCACGCGAGCTGAGTCCAGCGAAGCTCGGATTGGCATTGAGAATACTGATGTCGTCGAACGGCAGGAATCCGAACCAGACGGACGGGAGAAAGACGGCCGCCGTCACGACGGCGATCAGCAGGGGGACGGGCAGGCGACGGGCCACGACCGAATGGATTGTATGCCGCGAGGGGGGAACCGGCCCCGGCCCAGTACTACCTTACATAATGCTCATTATCGGAAGTGAGGGCACCAGACCCTCTACGGCTGTGGGGCCACGCCGAGGGTCGCCAGGCGGGTGCGCGCGATGTCGTTCCGGCGCCCGCGGGGCAGATCCTGGAGCAGGCGCCGGTAGGTTGTCATGGCACTGTCCTTCTGACCCGCCATCTCCTGGTTCCGGGCCAGGCCAAGCATCAACTCCTCGAAGAGGAAGTCCTGCGGGCGGGCGCCCTCGAGCGCCGTCTGGAAGGCGGACGCGGCCTTGGCGAACTCGCGCTGGGATTCCCAGGCATACGCGATTCCCTTGCGGCTGAGGATCCCGAGGGTCCCCGTCGCGCCTTTTGCCAGCGCCACCTGGAATGCACCGCGCGCCGCCTCGTACTCGCGGTTCAGGTATCGGAGGTTGCCCAGCTCCTCCGCGGCCGAGACGGCGGCGGGATTCGACGGATACGCGGCCAGGACGGCCTCGAGATCGCGGATCGCCTGGGCCCGGGTCTCCGGCGGGGCGCCAGCGGCCTGGCTCGCCTGTGCGCGTGCGAGCGCCTCCGCATACGCGTCGAGCCCCCTGGCCTGAACCGCGCTGTACCAGAACCAGCCGCCGAAGATGACGAGGCCGATCACGACGGCGGCCGCGGCGACGAGCAATATGCCCGGGGAACGGAGGCGAGCGATGAGATCGGGGGTCTTCACGAGCGCTCCATGCTAGGCACAGCCGCGCAAGGTGTCAAGCGCTGGCGCTCCCGCCCGCCTGGGGGACGGGAGCGCTCGGCCAGCCCGTGGAGCCCGGCTACTTCTTGAGGGACCGGATGTAGCTGACCAGCTCCCAGCGCTCCTTCTCGGCAAGCGACTTCCACGGAGGCATCGCCCCGCGGCCGTTCGACATCTTCCAGAAGATCTCGCCGTCCGTCTGCTTCTGCACCTTGTCCGAGGTCCAGTCCGCGGGCTTGATGGGCAACGCCACGGCGGCCGGCCCATCGCCCTTGCCCGCGGCGCCGTGGCACGGAACACAGTTCGTCTCCACGACCTTCTTGGCCTCGGCCTTTTCCTTCGCATCGAACTTCTTGACCGGATTCTTCAGGGCGTGGGCCTCGGCCGGCGCCTTCCACTCGCCCTGCGCCCAGGCAGCCGTGCTCAGGCCCAGGCCCGCGATCAGCGCCAGGCCCGCCGTCCTCAGGACTCTCCAGTCCGCGCTCATCAAGCTCTCCTCTCGTCTGGGGCTTCGTGATGGCATTCACAATTCCGAATCGCCGTATTTGACAGCGCGGCCACAAGCCCGGTCACGCCCTCCTGCGATCGACGGACGCGCGCGCCGCCTCCGCCCTCCACCCACCCTGCCTCCGGGTCACCGGAGGCGTTTCGTTGTCCGAGCCCACGAGCCAGCCGCGGCAGCACGCCTCGGGTCAGTCCGGGCCCGATTCACCGCCGTTACAGCCGCGAGGAAACGGTTCGGGCTGCCCGCGGGCGCCCGACTCGAAGGCCGCTCTGCTCGAAGAATACATCTCGGGAGCCGCCGGGTTCCCGGTGGCTCGGGATCGGGGCGCATCGGATAGCACGAAGCCGGTCTTCCCCGTCATCCTCGGGAGGGGGGGTCGGCGGGCTGCCGGATCCCTTGGGGTTGGACCGGGCGACCTCCCCCGTCGCGACGGTCCTCAGCCCGTGGGCGAGTGGACCGGCCGGGCTTCGACCGGGCGCACCTCCGGGGCCCCCACCACCGGGGCCCCCAGCAGCAGGTCGCGGGCCCCTGCCCGCACCCGCGCGGCCAGCGTGTGGCACCACTGCAGGCTGCCCCGGTTCTCCGCCACCGTCCTGAACTCCAGGTCGAGGCGCGGGCTCTGCCGGTCGCCCAGGCGCAAGGACACTCCGTACGCGACAGGATGCTTCTCGTCCGCCTCGACCGCCGCCTCGACCTGCGGGCTCTCCAGCTTGGCGTGGGAATTCACGAAGTTGAGCAGCCAGCGCTCGACCTCCCCGTAGCTTCCGCCCGAGAACATGGCCTGCGTCTTCTACGCGAGTGCGCCCGATACGCCGCTCAGCACTCGTTGAAACCGCACGAGAGGCACTTCTTGCAGCCCTCCTCGTAGATGAACGTGGCCTGCCCGCATTCCTTGCAGAGGTCGCCGATCCGCTTGGAGGCATGGGCAGCAGCGGCGTGGGTCCCGTCGTCCGGTTTCACCTGGCCGATGTGCTCGGCGAGAGTCCGCGCCAGCGCGTCCGGAAGCGAGAGGACCTTGGACGCTCCGAACCCGGTTGGCTGCCCGCCCCCGATCCGAGAGAGCTGGCTGATGACCTCCTCGAGCCGTCTCTGAGCCGAGAAGGGGGAAGGGAGCCTCAGCACGAGCGAAACAAGCCGGCCGAGTGCTTCCGCCACGGCCATCGTGTCGGAGCCTCCCTTCCCGACCTGCACGAAGACCTCGAAGGGCTCGCCGGCCTCGGTTTCGTTCACGGTGATGAACGCCGTGCCGATCGGCGTCTGCATGCGGTACGTGGTGCCAGAGAGGCTGTGCGGCCGCGGCTTGATCACCGCCTGGCTCGCGGCACTCGGCGTGATGGTCGCCAGCGCCTCCCGTTCCTTCTTGGTGCTCACGCCGACGTTCAGCACCTGCTCGCCCTTGCAACCGTCCCGGAAGACGGTGATCCCGAGGCACCCCAGCTCCCAGGCCAGACGGTAGGCGTTCGCCACGTCTTCCTCGCTCGCGCTGTTGGGCAGGTTGATCGTCTTGCTGACGCCGTTGTCCGTATAGCGCTGGAAGGCCGCCTGGTGGCGCACGTGCCACTCGTAGGGAATCTCGTGCGCCGTCTTGAAGACCTCGGCCGCCCGAGCCGGCGCGCCCGGGATGCCGGAGAGCGTGCCGCGCCTGACGATCTCCTGCCTGAGCGCTTCCGAGTAGAAGCCCTCGCGCGTGGCGATCGCCTCGAAGGTCTCGTTGACGAAGGTCAGCACCCGCTCGGCCTCGCCCTGCTTCACCCGGTGCTCGAAGGCCAGGGCGAAGATCGGCTCGATGCCCGACGAGCAGCCCGCGATCATGGAGATCGTCCCCGTCGGCGCGATCGTGGTGACCGTGGAGTTCCGCATCGGTCGCCCGTGGCGGTAGATCGAGCGGCCCCAGTTCGGAAACGGCCCGCGCTCCTCGGCGAGCCGCGCGGACTGATCGTGGGACTTCTCCTTCACGAAGGCCATCACCTGGGACGCGAGGTCGATGGCGGTGTCGCTCTCGTACGGAATGCCCAGCATGAACAGGAGGTCGGCCCAGCCCATGATGCCGAGGCCGATCCGGCGGTTGGCCTTGACGGTGGCGTCGATGGCCGGCAGCGGGTACGGGTTCATCTCGATGACGTCGTCGAGGAATCGCACGGAGAGCCGGACCACGCGCTCCATCTCCTCCCAGTCGAGCGCCCAGGACCCGTCGACGGCCTGGCGCGCGAACTGCGAGACGTTGAGCGACCCGAGGTTGCA
>CAZWXA010000077.1:0-1846 GCA_964637755.1 uncultured bacterium
CATCGGTGTGTCCAGCGCTGTGACCGGCCCCATGCTGGCGATCGTGGGGAGGGCCCCCGGCGGAGTGTCCGGTTTCCGGCGGCGATCCTGACGGCTTCGGATCGTCAGCCTGGCTCGGCGACACCGTCGGCCACCCCACTGCCGCCAGCAGAGCGATCGCGAGGACTCCGCGGCCCAGGTGTCTCATCGCGTCAGTGCGTGTGTCCCCCGCCGTCGGCGGGAGCGGGCGCGGCCTTCGGCCGCGGCGGGGTGGTCTGCGCCTCGCGCAGGCGGCGCATGATGTCGTCGTACTTGTCGGGCGGCAGCACGCGGACCGTCGTCATCATGCCTTGCATGGCGCCTGTCCAGCCCGGAGCCATCCCGTAGGTCTCGGGCTTGGCGACCTCGTCGTCCATCACCATCCACATATCCTGTGGGAATCCGGGGACCCGCGTTGCGGTGCCACCGGCCGCGGCGCCGTACTGTCCGTGCCCTCCGTGCCCTGTCCGCGTTCCGGCGATGTTCGAGATCAGACGTTCGCTCTCGGCCATCCCCATGCCCCGGCCGAAGCTTGGTCCCAGCTCGGACGAGAGCGCGTTGCCCTTCCGGACGACACCCATCCCTTCCTCCATGCCGCCGCCCGTCTGGAGCCCGTGGCCGGCGTGGGCCATGGGTCCGACCATGGACACCATCTGATTCATCATGTGGTGCGGCAGGTGGCAGTGGAGCATCCAGTCGCCGGGATACTTCGCGTCGAACTCGATCACCCGTGCCTGGGCTACCCCGACCAGGACGGTGTTTTCCGGGTACCAGAGCGCCTCCGGGATCCGGCCGCCCTCGGTGCCCGTCACCACGAACTGCATCCCGTGCAGGTGGATCGGATGGTGATCCATCCCGATGTTGACGATGCGGATGCGCACGCGCTCACCGAGCCGCGCCAGCAGTGGCGTAGCGGCCGGGCCGGCCTTGCCGTTGAAGGTGAGCCAGTTGAACTCCATGGCCATCGTGTTGGGGATGGTGTTGTTGGGCAGCACCGCCCACTCCTGCAGCACGATGCCGAAGTCCCTGTCGACCCGAGGCCGGTACGGCTCCCGCGGGTGAATGATGAACATGCCGAGCATGCCCAGCATCTCCTGCATGGCCCCGTGGGAGTGGTAGAAGAACGTCCCGTGCTGGTGCAGGGTGAACTCGTACGTGAACCGCCCGCCCGGCTCCAGGTTGGGCTGACTGATACCCGGCACGCCATCCATCTCGATCGGCACCTCGAGGCCGTGCCAGTGGACGGTCGTCGGCTCCGGGAGGCGGTTCTCGAAGAGAATGCGCACGCGGTCCCCTTCCGATACCTCGATGGTCGGTCCCGGCACCCTGCCGTTGTAGCCCCAGACGTCGAAGACCTTCCCCGGCAGCACCTCCATCTTGACGGGCTCCGCCACCAGCCTGAACACCTTGACGCCTCCGTCGACCTCGTACGGCAGCTTGGGGACGTCAAGGGTCTGCACGGGCAGCAGTCCTGTCCCTTGCGCGCTGTCCGCCCGGGGCGGCGCCTCGTGCTGGTGCTCCGAATCCGGGCTCGCGCCACGAGACGCATGGTGAGCGGCGGCCACGGATCGCAGACCAAGTCCTGCCATGACCGTTGCCAGGGCGCTCCCGAGGAACGTTCTTCGTCCTAGCATCGTCGCCTCCTGCTCCTGCTGCGACCTCCCCCGACTGGTGATTCTGCTCACACGTCCAGGCCAGGTCACCGCGTCACCGTGAACGGCACGAGCTCGGGCTGGATGAGCGGTTCGCCAGGAATCGCCTCGGGAGCGGCCAGGCCCCCCATCACCATCGCGCAGAGCATGGCGGGAAACATCGGCATGCCGACCTC
>CAZWXA010000077.1:1856-12349 GCA_964637755.1 uncultured bacterium
CCCATGACTAACTGTCCACGCAGGATCGTTGCGCCCTGCCAGACGTCGATGAGGGCGCGAACGTACTCCACGCGCACCTGCGAGAGCGTGCGCTGGGCGATGAGCACTTGCGGATACGAGGCCGCCATCTGGCGGAAGCGCTCCAAGAAGAGCTGGTAGGCACGCTGCGCGCGCAGGATCATCTCGCGCGGGTAGCTCTCGGCGGTCCGGTAGGCGTCCTGGTAGTTCCTCAGCGCCTCGGCCAGGCGACTGGTGAGATCAAGCTCAACGCGCCGGCCTTCCTGCTCGACCAGGGTCAGCGCGGCCGCCGCCGACTTGATGTTGCCCTGGTTGCCATCGAAGATCGGAAGGGGAACACCCAGCTCCAAGAACGCCTCGACGCCGGCGTCTCCCCCGCCGTTGAAGCGGTCGAAGTTGTAACCGAGGCCGCCGCGGACGAAGAAGTTTGGGATCCGGTCGGCCCGGGCGCGGGCGAGCGCCGCCCGGGTGCGCCCGAGCCGTGCTCGCGCGACCTTGAGTTCGGGGCTATCGCGTAATACCTGGGTGCGCACGGCCTCGACGTCCACCACGGGCAGCTCTGCCTCGAGGTCCCCCGCCAGCGGGTGCCGAGGGAGACCCGGCTCCCCCACCATCGCGGCCAGCGCCTGCCAGGCCCGCTCGAGGTCGTCCTCGGCGCGGGCGAGCTCCAGGGCCGCCCGCGCAGCCTCGATCTCGACCTCGAGGACGTCGGGTCGGTCGGCCTGGCCGATGTTGAAGAGGTCCTCGGAGGTCCCGACTGCCTCGCGAGCGATCCGGCCCAGATCCCGCCGCAGCTCCACCATCCGCGTGAGCCCCAGCGTCTCGTAGAAGGCCACCCGAACGGCGTTGAGCACGCGCTGTCGCTGGATCTCCTGCTCGCTCTCGGCGTGGCGTTGCTCCTGTCGCACAGCATCCAGGAGCACCTTGCGCTTCTCACCAGTAATGATGGTCTGCTGGACCCAGAAGAAGTACTTGCTCCGGCTCGGCTCGCGGGCCTTGATGTCCTCGGCCGAGACGCCCACCAGGGGATTCGGGTAGAAGCCAGCCTGCATCTTCCGGCCCAGCACGGACCGAAGGAGCGCGTCAGCCTGGCCGACCGTCGGATTGCTCTGGAGCGCGATGCGCTCGAGGTCTTCGAGCCGCCAGACACTCGGCGCGGCTACGGCCGGTGACTGCGCAACCGCCGCCAGCGGAACCATCGTCAGCCCAAGGAACGCAACGGCCGCCGCCGATCGGCCCCATGTCATACGTCTTTTCACCGGGAGATCCCTCCATTCCCACGCGTCGGGTAGCGCTGGTAATCGCCGGCGATACGCGCAGGTGCGCACCGGTCCCGTTGAGCCTGGGTCGCGAGACCACGCGGCCCGGCCTGGGAGCGCCAGCGGAGGAAGCGGGCTAAATCAGAAGGGAGGCGTGGAGGACGTAGAGCGGAGGGCCGCCCAGGTGGGGGGCCGTCCTGACAGCTGTCTGGGCGTCGCGCTGGCACCGCGGGGCCAAGGAGAGATGCAACCGCGCCCCAGCTAGTACCGCAACCGGGCCCGCCGCTACCGCCTTGGCCACGACGACATCGCATGCCCCAGGATGGATCGCGTGATCTTCGTGCCCCGACTCGGACGTCTCATGATCATGCGGAGCCAGGGCGTCGGCCGAGGTAGGCAGGACACAGTGGTGAGTGGCCAATCCGATCAGGATGAGCGCAAGCACCAGCCAGATTCCTCGGCCGAACCTCTCGGGGGCGAACATCACCGCGAGTGTGGGCACGGCGCGGCCGCGCTGTCAAGGAACATGAGCCCCCTTGAGCCGGCCCGAGCTCAATGCAGGTCAGGTGCTTGGGCCGAAAGACGGCGAGCCGTCCCTGCGGTGTCGAGGCCACACTGTGGTGTGCACGCCCCAGCGCGGCGGGCGGGCCCCCCTCGGCTGTACGCCCGGGCGACACGAAGCCTACGAAAAATTGGTGAGTTAGCAGCGGCGGCCCCTGGGCGGGGGGTGGCCTCCTGGTTGCATCCTCCGGTGGATCATGCTTCGAAGAAGCTCTCGGTCCTGGATGACCGGCTGGTGGGGGCGCAGCATCATGGGCTGCGTCGCATTGCTGGTCCTGGGTGCCGGCTGCTGCGTCTTCGACGGGGGCAGCCACGGCGGTCACGCTGGCAATGCCGGCCATCATGGCGAGACGACCCACGACCTGTGCCTCTCGATGATCGGCGCCTCGCTCGTCGGCTTCCTCCTGGTCGGGCCTCTGGTGAATGGCTGGGTCCGGCCTGACGCCCCTCGTTCCTCGTACGCAGCCGCGCTCCATCTCCCGGATCCCCCTCCCAAGCACGCCTCGCTGGTCCTAGCAGTCTCGTAGCCGCTCCCGGTTGGCGTCCCGGCCGTGTCTTCGCTGCTCCCGGGAGCCTCGGGAGCGGTGGGAACGGGAGAGTCGCCGCAACCTGAAGCGAGTCCTGACGAAGCTCGGCGAGAGCGCGGAGGGGACCATGGTCCGTCCGATCGGGTTGTTCTTGCTCGCGGTGATCGCACTCGCCCCCTGGGCCGTGGGGGACCCTCGGGCCGACACGCGCTCGCATCCTGACGGCCGCACGGGGGTGCCCGCCATGGTCGCGCGGGTCCTCCCCGGCGTGGTCAGCATCACGACCCGGCAGATCGAACGGGACCAGTTCAACCGGGAGGTGCCGGTGCGGGGACTCGGCTCGGGATTCGTGGTGGACTCGCGCGGCTATGTGATCACCAACAACCATGTGGTCGAGGGCGCTGAACAGATCAAGGTGACGCTCACCGACGAGCGGGCTTTCCGCGCCATCCTGGTCGGTGCCGACCGCCTCACCGACCTCGCCGTCCTGAAGATCGACGCGACGGACCTTGCCGTGCTGCCACTCGGGGACTCCGGCAGGGCGACGGTGGGGGAGACGGTGGTGGCGATCGGCAGCCCGCTCTGGATCGAGGGCGGGCCGACAGTCACGACGGGGGTGGTCAGCGGGCTGGGGCGCTCGATGGAGGACCCGGAGCTTCCGGCCCTCCACAACCTCATCCAGACCGATGCCGCCATCAACGCCGGCAACTCCGGCGGCCCACTGCTCGATCTGGACGGCGAGGTGATCGGCATCAACACCGCGTTGATCGCCTCGGCCCACGGGATCGGTTTCGCGATCGCCATCAACACCGCAAAGCCGGTGCTGGAGGAGCTGATCGCGAGAGGACGAGTCGTCCGGGCCGTCCTCGACGTCGCCGCGGTCAGCCTGACGCCCCAGGTCGCCTACGCCAACGACCTGCCGATCGAGCGGGGCGCCCTCGTCCTCCGGGTGAAGCCGGGAAGTTCGGCGGAAGCCGCCGGCCTCAGGCCCGGCGACGTGGTCACGTCGATTGCCGGAGAGCCCGTCAGGGATCTGCATCGCTTTCACGAGGCGCTGTTCCGCCGCCAGCCGGGGCAGACCGTGGACATGACCGTCTGGCGCGACGGTCAAACGCTCTCCTTGAGCCCCGTGCTTCGAGTGGAAGGATGATGACGGCAAGGGCAGTGGCCCGGATACTCGCCGCCGCCGCGCTCGCGGTGTTGCTGGCACCCTCCGTGGCCCGCGCGGACGACGAGATCCTCATCGAGGCCAAGGGCGTGCGGCCGCCCGTCCTGCACACGACGACGGCGCACCGCGTGACCTTCGTCAACCGGTCGGGCCGCCTCGCCCACCTCGAGTTCACCGGCGATCCGGGAGCGCACAAGGTCTTCCAGGTTCCCGGGCAGATGTGGGCTGTGTTCCACGTGCCGGGACGCCACCCTTACGCCGTGCATCTGGAGAGCGGCGGGGACACGGTCACGCTCCAGGGCGTGGTCGAGGTGACCGTGGACCCGGGTGGGCGCCCCGATTTGCCCACCTGCGACTCGGAGTCGGTCAACGGCCGCACCATCATGGGGCCCTGTTTTGTCTGGTAGCGCACCCGACACGACCGCCGGCGCGCGGGGCCGCGGCGACCTCACCGACAAGAAGAAGATGACCGACGCTGCCACTGAGCGGAGAGGCAAGCCGTCGGCCCCGCGGGGACTCCGCCTGCTCCTGGATCGCCACGGGAACGAGGCCGTCGCATTCGGCGTGCTGCGCAGCCTCACGCTGATCGGTGGCCTCAGCGCCCTCTCGATCGTCCCGCTCCGCCCCGAGCACCGGATCCACCTCGCGCCCCTCCTCGCGGGGGTCGTCGCCTACAAGGCCGCGCTGTTCGCGGTGCTCGCCCGCTGGGCGGAGCGCGCGCGCGCGATCTTCCTCGCGACGCTTTCCGTGGACCTCGGGTTCATCTTCGTCCTGGTGTGGTTCGCCGGAGGCAGCGCGAGCCCTTTCTACCTCCTCTTCTACTTGCTGGTCGCCCTCAACGCGTACTACTTCGGCCCGGGCATCGGCGTCGCAGCGGCGGCCGCGTCGTCCCTGCTGCTCGCTGTCGCCAACTGGCTCGCGCCGCCTTCCGCCGCGTGGGCCGACATCTGGGCGCGGGGCCTGGTCCTGTGCTTGCTGGCGCTTGGCCTCGGGTACGTGGCCGACCGCGAGCGCGCCGCGCGGGCCCGCGCCGAGCGGCTCCACCGGGAGGCGACGACGGCGATCGCTCGCCTTGCGCGGGCCGAGCGGCTGGCGGCGGTGGGGCGGCTCTCCGCGAAGATGGCGCACGAGGTCCGCAACCCACTCGGCGCCATGAATCTCAACCTCGACATGCTCGGTGAGATCGTGGGCGACTGTCAGGGGACATCCCGTCTGGAAGGGCTCGAGCTGGTCACCGCGATCCGGGAAGAAGTGCGGGCCCTGGCCGCGCTCACGGATGAGTACCTCGTCGCCGCCCGGCTTCCGAGCCCGGCCTTCGAGCTCGATTCGCTCAACGACCTGCTGACGGAGCTGGTCGCGTTTCTGCGCCCGCTCGCCGACCGGCAGCAGAGCGCCCTGGTGCTCGACCTCGATCCCGAGCTGCCGCCGCTCCCCGTCGACCGGACGATGCTCAAGCAGGCCGTGATCAACCTCATCAAGAACGGCCTGGAGGCGGTGGAGCGGGGCGGCCGGATCACTGTCCGGACGCGGCGCGACGAGAAGGCGGTGGCGGTGACGGTCGCCGACACGGGTCCGGGAATCGCCCCAGAAGCGGTCGAGCGGCTGTACGAGCCCTTCTTCAGCACCAAGCCTCGGGGGACCGGGCTGGGCCTCAGCATCGCCCAGCAGATCGCCCGGGAGCACGGCGGCGAGCTGACGGTGTCGAGCCCGGTGGGGCACGGAGCGGAGTTCCGGTTGCGGCTTCCGGTGGCGGGAGGAGCGGAATGTTCAGTTCGGTGACGATCCTCGTGGCCGACGACGAGCCCGGGATGCGCGAGAGCATCGCTCGGGTGCTTCGGCGCGAGGGATTCCGGGTGCTCGTGGCGGCCGACGGGCGCGAGGCGCTCGATGTCATCCGTCGCGTCCCGCTGGACCTCGTCATCGCCGACCTCCGCATGCCCGGTCTCGATGGGCTCGAGCTGCTCCGGGCGGCCAAGCTGGTGGCGCCGGACGCCGAAGTCATCCTGCTCTCCGGCCACGGAACCGTGGAGGAGGCCGTCGACGCGATGAAGGAGCGGGCCTACGACTTCCTCACCAAGCCCTTCGACCGCGCACCGCTGGTCCGTGTCGTCCGCCAGGCCCTCGAACGACGGGCGCTGATCGTCGAGAACCGGACTCTCCAGAAGCGGCTCGACGGCCTGAGCGGGGCGGGCCAACTGATCGGGGCGAGCCCGGCGATGCTCGGCGTGATCTCGCTCATTCGCCAGGTGGCGCCGACCCGGGCGACAGTCCTGATCCAGGGCGAGAGCGGCACCGGGAAGGAGCTGGTGGCTCGTGCCCTGCACGAGCTGTCGCCACGGCGGGGCCGGCCCTTCGTGCGCCTCAACTGCGCGGCCCTCCCCGAGACCCTCCTGGAAACGGAGATGTTCGGACACGAGAAGGGCGCGTTCACCGGCGCCGTGGGACGCAAGCAAGGGCGGTTCGAGCTGGCCGACGGCGGCACCCTCCTGCTCGACGAGGTCGGCGACCTTTCCCCGCTGGCCCAGTCCAAGCTGCTCCGCGTCCTGCAGGAGGGGGAGTTCGATCCGGTGGGGTCCACCCGGAGCCTGAAGGTCGACGTCCGGGTGCTCGCGGCGACGAACCAGGACCTGACGCACCTCGTCGCCGAGAAGCGGTTCCGGGCGGATCTCTACTATCGGCTCCAAGTGATCACGATCGTCGTCCCGCCGCTCCGCGAGCGGCGAGAGGACATCGCGCTGCTCGCGCAGCACTTCGTCCGGCTCCACGCCGCCCGGAATCACCGCGAGATCGAGGGGTTCACGGAGCCCGCGCTTGCCGCTCTCGTCGACTATCCGTGGCCCGGGAACGTGCGGGAGCTCGAGCACGTGATCGAGCGCGCGGTGATCCTGGCGCAGGGCCCCCTGCTCGACGTGGGCGACCTGCCGGCGGCGATCAGCAACGCGGCGCCCTCGAAGCGGGTGATCCCGATTCCGGTCGGCATGCCGCTCGACGAGGTGGAGCAGCGCCTGATCGACGAGACCCTGCGGCACGCCAAGGGGGACAAGGAGCTGGCGGCGAAGCTGCTCGGCGTCGCCAGCCGCACGATCTACCGCAAGCTCAAGGAGCGCGAGAGCGCCCGGACAGGAGAGTCGCATGAGTAGACGAGAGAAACAGCCGGTGACGAGGCAACGCTCGCGCCGTCTCGTCTGGTGGGCTGGAGGAGCGACGCTCGCCGTGGTCGCCCTTGCGCTCGGCGTGGCGTCCTGGTCCCGTCATCAGCCCCGGGACCTCGGGTCCGGCCGCGGGCGTGTGGTCGTCGATCGCACCGAGATCGACCTCGGCGCCCTCCGGTTCAACACCCCCGCTTCCGCTGCCTTCGTGGTGAGGAACGCGGGCGATGGCGCCCTCGAGATCGAGGGGGCTCCGACGGTCCGGGCCGTCATGGGGTGCTGACCGCCGGCCGCGGTCGTCGGTCAGACGACCTTGCGTCCCGGCCAGTCCACCAAGCTCTCGATGGGCTTCACCATGCACCCGGGGATGGGGGGGCCTCACGAGTTCCTCGTCGAGCTGGGTACGAACGACCCGGCCAGACCGCGAGTGCCGCTCGTGGTGCGGTCCAACTGGACCTGGTGACGCCTCGAAGCGCCGTGGCAGGCGCTGGACTTATGCGGCACGCCTGCCGCCGCCCTTCCTGTCAGCGATCCGCGGTTTGGGAGTCGCAGAAACCATGCCGCCCGCAGAGCAGGTGCCGCATCTCGATGTCGCCCACCTGGCCGGGTGACGATGTTGAGTGACAGGACGTCGCGGCCATCAGCCACGTGCCGGCGGTTTTGACGAAATGTCGGGCGCGTCGCCCTCCGGCCCCGCCGCCCCGCCATGCAGGTCTTGAACTTGATGGAGACTTCGCCCTGGCATCCTTGTTGCCACTCTTGTCAGCGAGACGGAGAGGCGGTTTCCGGAATGGCGCTCTCGCCGGCCTCCTCGGCGGCGGAGGCTTCGACGCGAGATCGCCCAGGATCCCGCAGGACGGGAGGAGGTGAGGCGCCTTGCGAGCGGAGTATTGGCCCTGGATCCTGCTCGTCGGGGTATTTCTCGCCATCCGATGGATCGGGACGAGGGGCGTTGGGGAGGAAGGCGACGTTCGGACGGGGGACCCGCCGGAACCGAGCTGCGAAGTGTCGCACAAGCGGAGACGGCGCGGGCGGGTGTCCTGATGGAGGGTCGGCAATGAAGCGATGGATGGCTATGGCGATGGGAGTCGGGTTGATCACTGCCCTTGTGACGTCGAGCGGCGAAGCTGCGCGCCAATGCCCGGCGGAGGTGACCGAGGCCAAAGTTGCGCTCAGCACCGCGGAGGCGGCCTTGAGGACCGGCGGGCGAGACCACGCCGGCGGCCGGATGCACGAGGTGCAGACGGCCAAGATGCAGGATGTCCAGGCGCCGAGGATGCAGGATGTCCAGGCGCCGAGGATGCAGGACGTGCAGGCGCCGAAGATGCAGGACGTGCAGGCGCCGAAGATGCAGGATGTCCAGGCGCCACGGGTCAGGGAAGCCCGAACGCTGATCCACGAGGCGGAGCAAGCCTGCTCGCGGGGAGACATGGATCTGTCGGTGCGGAGGGCCCACCAAGCGCTGGAGTTGCTGAAATGACCGGGCTTGGAGCAGCCCGGAAGGAGGGAGGCGCGGCAATGAAGGCGCGCAGGATAGCGGTCGGGGTTGGGGTCGCGATGGTCGTGCTCAACACGATGCCGGTGGCCGCTGGGATGACGGGCGGCGCACACCGGGAGATGGCAGAGACGGGGCGGGGTGGAGAAGCGGGCTGCCCCGCGATGGCGGGGGACGTGACCGCCTTCGGCGACGAGAGGCCCTGGATCAGCTTCGCGCTCGCCCATGGGAAGGAGCTCGAGCTGACGGCCGACCAGACGAAGGCGCTGGTCGCGATCCGGGATGAGTACCAGCGCGAGGCGATCCGTCTGACCCGGGAGACTCGGGGGGCCGAGCACGAGCTGAAGTTCCGGTATGCTCGGAAGCCAGTGGACCTGGACGAGACGGAGCGGATGGTCCGGACGATCACCGACCTCGCTGCGGATCTCAGGCTCGCGCGGCTGCGGGCCGTCGAGCGTGGCCGGCAGCAGCTGAGTGCCGATCAGCAGGTGAAGCTCACAGAGATCACGCAGGCAATGGCGCGCATGCACGAGGCCTTTGCTCCCCGCGGCGATACCGAGCACGAGCACTAGCGTGAGCTGCTGGGGAGGCCGGGGGGGCCGCTCGGGACAGCGGGCGGTCCCCCGGCCGTACCCAAGCTCGCGAGGGGGAGAAATCGTGGCGGCGTGGAGCGCGGTGAGGAGGGGATACTACGTGGACGCCATGGGGAGGGGTTTCCGGTTCGGCCGACTGACGATTGTCTCCGCGGCGATGCTGGCCGCGATGTCGACGACGCCCGAGGCGCGTACTCACGGCCGCGAGAGCGCGGTGCCGGCGATGGTCGCACGGGTCATGCCGTCTGTCGTCAGCATCACGACGCGACAGATCGAGAAGGATCAGTTCAACCGAGAAGTCTCAATGCGGGGCCTCGGATCCGGAGTGATCGTCGATCGTCGCGGGTACATCCTCACCAACAACCACGTGATCGCGGGCGCCGCGGAGATCAAGGTGACGCTGCCAGACGAGCGGGCGTTCCGGGCAGCGCTCGTCGGGCGCGATCCCCTCACCGACTTGGCTCTCATCAAGATCGACGGGGATAACCTGCCCGTGGCGCCGCTCGGGAATTCGGGGAAGCTCTCGGTCGGGCAGACGGTGGTGGCGATCGGGAATCCGCTCTGGATCGAGGGAGGGCCGACCGTGACCGTGGGAGTGGTGAGCGCGCTCGGGCGGTCGATGGAGCAGCCGGACCTTCCGAGCCTGCACGACCTGATCCAGACCGACGCGGCGATCAACGCCGGCAACTCGGGGGGACCCCTCCTGAATCTCGCCGGGGAGGTCATCGGGATCAACACGGCCTCGATCGCCTCGGCCCACGGCATCGGATTCGCGATCTCGATGAACAGCGCGAAGCCGGTCCTGACGTCGCTGATGGCGGCGGGCCGGGTGAGCCGATCCTGGCTGGACATCGTGGCGGTCAGTTTGACTCCCCAGGTCGCCTTCGCCAACGACCTCCCCATCGAGCGGGGTGCGCTCGTGGTCCGTGTCGAGCCCGGAAGTTCGGCGGAGGCGGCGGGATTCCAGCCCGACGACGTGATCACCATTGTCGCCGGCGAGTCGGTGAGGGATCTCCACCACTTCCACGAAGCGGTGTTCAGGCACAAGCCCGGAGAGACCGTGGTGGTCACCGTCTGGCGGAATGGCCAGACCTTGACCCTTCGCGCGGTCCTGAGGGGCACGGAATGAAACCGATGGTCCTCGGCCTCCCCAGTTCACACTCGCGTCACACTCGCGGCGCTCGTCCCGGTCATCGGCGTCGCGCCCGATGAGTCGATCGCGACGGCGCTGCTGAGGATCATGACCACGGTCATGCGGCACGAGCGCGCGGCGGAGGGACCGGGCATTGCCTGGTAGTAGCGGCCCGGATACCACCGGACCGGTGACGCGGGCCCGCGGCAACATCAGCCGCTGGTCGATCGAGCACCCCTATATCGTCGTCGCCTTCTACCTGGGAGTGGCGCTGCTCTCCGTCCTCGTCATCTTCTTCCAGATGCCGCGCCGGATGATGCCCTACGTGGAAAGCCCGATCGTGGCGGTCGTGTCGATGATGCCGGGCCTGTCGGCGGAGGAGATGGAGATCTACTTCTCCAAACCGGTCGAGGAGCGAATGGTGGACCTGAAGAACGTCCACTTCGTCCGCTCGACGTCGCAGGAGGGTTTCTCGATCGTCAGCATCGAGTTCTGGTACGGCACCGACATGAAGAAGGCCCTCTTCGACGTGCAGGCGCTCATGAACGTCGTCCAGGCCGACCTGCCGATGACCGGCGCCAACCTGAAGCC
>CAZWXA010000078.1:0-12344 GCA_964637755.1 uncultured bacterium
TCGATCAGCGTGAAGTAGTCCTTGGCCTCGGGCACGCCCCCCACGTGCGCGGGAAGCTTCAGCACCTTGACCGGCTGCCCGACCCGGCGCTCGACCTCCCGGGCGACCGCCTCGGGGATGCGCGGGCTCTCGACCGGCGCGTGGATGATGAGGCGGGCGCCCTCGCGGCTCATCGTCTCCGTGAGCGCCCGCACGTCGGCCGGGGAGGGCTCGATCCCGGGCTTCGGCTCGCAGTAGCCCACGACGGCGAGGCCGAATCGGCGCGCGAGATAGGACCAGGTCTTGTGGTACGCGGCGAGCTTCTTGCCGCGGAGGCTCTTCGCCGCCTGGTCCCAGCGCGCCTGGGCGGCGTCGATCCGGGCCGCGAAGTCGCGCGCGTTGCGCCGGAAGTACTCGGCGTCGTCGGGCGAGGCCCTGGCCAGGCCGCGCAGGATGTTGTCGGCGGCGATTTTGGCGTTCGCGGGATCGAGCAGGTAGTGCGGGTTGCCCTGGATGTGAATCTCGCCGAGCGTCCGGTCGGGGCGCCCGACGGGGACCTCGAGCACGGCGATCCCGGCCGAGGCGTCCACGTACCCCGTCCCGTCGGGGTCGACCTTCGGGTTCTGCGCGCCCTCGATCACCGCCTCCATCCAGAGGTCCGCGGCGAGGCCGATCCGCAGCAGGGCCTCGGCCTTGCTGGCCCGGACGATCCAGCTCGGGAAGACGTCTTCCACCCAGATCTCCGGCTCCTGGTAGCCGTGGAAGAAGCTGTAGGGCTGGACTCGCTCCCGCCCGATCTCCTGGGCAATCGAGGCGAGGTCGGTCGAGCTGGTGACGACCTTCAGCGGGCGCGCCTCGGCCAGCCGCGCGGTCAGCGGCCAGGAGAGGACCGCGAGGACCGCGAGCATCCCGCAGCGGAGGAATGTCGGGCCAGGCCTGGACAGCGGGAGCATCGCTAGAACGGACCGGGGCGCTCGAAGCCGAGCTTGAACAGAGCCTGGAGAAAGATCTCGTCCGAGTCGAGGGCGAAGGTGCGGTCGGTGTGTGTATACTGCGCGCGCAGCGTCAAGAAGCGGCTCGGGCGAAAGCTCAGGATCAGCGAGCCGGCCGCCTCGCGCGATGCCTCGATCCGATCGGGGATCTCCGAGTAGTCGAAGCGGCCCCCGACGGACCAGTTCCTCGCGATCTGTGCTTCGGCCAGCGTGTAGAGCCCGAAGCGACCGAGGGTCCGCGTGCGGGTCTCGCCGGCGCTGTCCAGGTCGCGGATGTCGCGCCAGGTGTAGAAGAACTCCCCGAGGACGTTGAGCCCGCGGTAGAGGGCCAGCACCGGTTCCTTGTAGCGGAGCTTCCAGTGCGAGTTGAAGATCCGCGACGCGAGGTCCGCGCGGCCCGCCTCGTCGAGCGTGCGGCCTTCCGCGTAGGCGAAGCCCCACTCGAAGCCCGCCAGCGGGCCGAGCTCGGTGAAGTGCTGGAACCGGCCGTACCAGGCCGGCCTTCGCCCGACCCCCGCCGCTCCCCCGTGAAACGCGGGTTCGTTGTCGCCGTTGAACACGGCGGCCGAGAGCGTGATGGTTTGGGTGTCCGTCACGCCGAAGATGCGATCCAGGAGCAGGCCGGTGTCGACCCACCCGCCGCCCTCGCGCCCGAAGATGTTGACGATGACGTTGGGCGAGGTGACCTCGGGGATCTCCTCGGGGCCCGAGTCGTTGAACTCCCCGAAGCTCGTGCGGAACTTGCCCGCCTTCAGCTCGAGATGGCCGGGCAGCACTCGCGACGTGACGAAGGCTTCCTCGATGCCGACGTCGAGCTCGCCGCCGAAGACCTGCTCCGCGGAGAACGTGGCCTCGAAGCGCGCGAACGGGTCGATGGCCGACCGCAGGCCGAGCTGGATCTCCTTGAGGTTCACCCGATCGCGGCGCACGAAGAACTCGGTGCCGTCCACCTCCTCGCCGAGCTGGCGCTCGAGCGTCCGGCGGTCGCCGAACGTCTTGTTGCCGATGAAGTTGCCCTCGACCCGGAACTCGGGCAGATACGCCAGGTACGGGGGGAGTCCGCGCCGCTCGAAGGTCGGACCCTCGAGCCGCCCCGCCTCGGCCGTGGTCACCGTGGCTGTGTCGGGCGAGGGCGAGGCCGTCGCCGCCGAAGGGGTGGCCGGCTGCGCGAGTTCTCCCGAGGGCGGGGGCGTTCCCTCGCCCGCGCTCGCTGCGCTCGGTGGCCCTCCCCGCGCGCCCGATCCCTGCCGCAGCTCGTCGATCACGCGCTGCTGCTCGGTCACGATCTTCCGGAGATCGTCGACCGCCTCGCGCAGCGCCCTGACCTCGGCCTCGATCGCCACGGGTGCCTGCGCGCTCGCGGTGCCGGCGCCCGCAAGGACGAGCGCCACGCCGCTCGCAGCGCCGAGAGCGACCGCTCGCTGCCAGAGCGTCCGCACCAGCCACCGGACGCCCAGCGCCGCCGCGGAGAGCAGGGTCACCGTGAGGGAGATGGTCGCGCCGGTCGGCAGGTCGAGCACGAACGCGGCGCCGAGGGCGAGGGGGATCGAGACCGTCGCCAGACCGACTGCCACCACGAGCATCGCGCCGACGCTTGCCGTCAGGAGCCGCGCGCCCATCGCGGGCACCACCAGGAGCGCGAAGGTGACGAGCACGCCCGCGCTGCGGATGGCGAAGGCGATGGCGATGCCGAGCGTCAGGTAGAGCAGGAAATTCCAGAAGCGGGCGGGGACGCCGTGGGCGGCGGCCGTCTCGGCGTCGAACGAGACGAACACGAACTCCTTCCGGAACTGGAGGTGGATCAGTCCGACCGCCGCCGCGACGATCGCCAGCGCGACCAGCTCGTGGCGCGGCACGGACAGGATGTTGCCGAAGAGCACGGTGAGGGCCCGGGCCTCCCCGACGGGGTTCTTGGCGATGAACACGGTGCCGAGCGCGGCCGCCAGGACGTAGCCGACGCCGAGCGCGCCCTCGACCGGCGCGCGCCCGCGCCAGCGGATCTGCGAGAAGCCGAGGGCGCCCGCGAGACTCACCGCGAGCGCGGTCAGGAGCGGATTCCAGCCGACGAGCAGGCCGAGCGCGACCCCGGCCGACGCGATCTGGGCGAGGGCGATGCCGAGGAACACGATCCGTCTCAGCAGCACGTAGACGCCCACGAGCGCGCAGGTCGCCGCGACGAGGGTGCCGGCGACCAGGGCATGCCGGAAGAACGTCTGCTCGAATAGATCGCTCACGCGGCGCCTCCGGCGTACACCGTCCGCCAGCCGTTGACCTTGCGGACCCGGATGTCCCGACCGTAGAGCCGCGTCAGCGTCTCCTCCGTCAAGATGTCCGCGGTGGCTCCGATCCTGAAGAGCCTGCGCTCGCGGTCCACGAGGGCGATGTGGCGAACGTAGTTGCCGATCAGCCCGAGGTTATGGGTGGCGAGGACGATGGCCAGGCCTCCCGACGCGTGGAGGTCGAGCAGGAGATCCATGAGGGCCCGCTCCGCGGCCGGGTCCGTGGCGCTCGTCGGCTCGTCGAGCACCAGGAGGGTCGGCTCCGCGGCCAGCGCCCGGGCGATGAGCACCCGCTGCTTCTGTCCTCCGGATAGCTCGGCGAACTGCTCCCCGCCGAGGTCCGCGACGCCGGCCTGGGCCATGGCCCGCCGCGCGACGGCACGGTCGGCCGGGCCGACCCGCCGCCAGGGGCCGACCCGTGCGATCCGCCCCTGGAGCGCGACGTCCTGCGCCGAAAGAGGGAAGACGGGATCGAGCGACCGCTCCTGGGGGACGTAGCCGATCGCGGTTCCGCGCGCGCGGACGAGGCGGCCGGCAGCGGGAGCCAGGACCCCCGCGAGGGCCCGCAGCAGCGTCGTCTTGCCGGCACCGTTCGGTCCCACGAGCGCCAGGAAGTCGCCGCCGTCGACCGTGAACGTGATGTCCTCGAGGACCGGCGGGCCTCCGTAGCCGAGGCTGACGGCACGGAAGTCGACGAGGGAATCGGCCATGACTGATCCCGTATACAGGAGACGGACGGCGCCGCCAAGGCCCGGGTGGCCATGAACTCGGTGGCCATCCGGCCACGGTCGCGCGATCGCGTGGGGTCGAACCTGGGGCTTACTCCCGACGGGGAGAGGTAGAATCCGCACAGGGGGAGGCGGTCCCGGAAAGGAGCGGCGCGATGGACTTCGCGTTCACCGACCAGCAGGAGCTCATCAGGAAGGAGGTCGCGTCGCTCGCGCGGAGCTTCTCGGCCGAGTACTGGCGCGAGAAGGACCGCAAGGCCGAGTATCCCTGGGAGTTCGTGCGGGCCTTCGCGGCGGGCGGCTGGCTCGGCATGGTCGTCCCCGAGGAATACGGCGGTTCGGGGCTCGGCGTCACCGAGGCGGCCATCCTGCTCCACGAGATCTGCGCGGCCGGTGCCGGGACGTCCGGCGCCTCGCCGATCCACTTCTACATGTTCCCGCCGCTGCCCCTGATCAAGCACGGGAACGCCGACCTCCGGCGGCGCTTCCTGCCCGGGATCGCCCGCGGTGAGATCGTGATGTCGTTCGGCGTGACCGAGCCGAACGCGGGCACCGACACCTCGCGCATCCAGACCCGGGCGGAGCCGCGCGGCGACCGGTGGGTGGTGAACGGGCGCAAGGTCTGGAACACCAACGCCCGCCAGGCGACGCACATCCTGCTGCTCGCGCGGACGGCCGCGCGGGATGCGGCCAGGCCGTTCCGGGGGCTCACGCTCTTCTTCGCAGAGTTCGACCGGACGAAGATCACGGTGCGGGAGATCGAGAAGCTCGGGCGGGCGGCGGTGGACTCGAACGAGATCTTCATCGACGGCCTGGAGATTCCCGGGGACGGTGTCGTCGGCGAGGTCGACCAGGGCTTCTACCACCTGCTCGATTCCCTGAACCCCGAGCGGATCTTCACCGCGATCGAGGCGGTCGGCATCGGCCGCGCGGCCCTCGAGCGGGCGGTGCAGTACGCCAAGGAGCGGATCGTCTTCGATCGCCCCATCGGCCAGAACCAGGCGATTGCCCACCCGCTGGCGCAGGCGTGGGCCCGGCTCGAGGCGGCCGAGGCGATCTGCTGGAAGGCGGCCTGGCTCTTCGACCACGGCCGGCCGTGCGGGGCCGAGGCGAACACGGCCAAGTTCGTCGCGGCCGAGGCGGGCTTCGAGGCGTGCGACGTGGCCCTGCAAACGCTGGGCGGCTATGGGTACGCGAAGGAGTTCCACGTCGAGCGGCTCTGGCGCGAGGTGCGGCTCTACAAGATCGCGCCGGTCTCCCAGCAGATGGCCCTCAACTACCTCGCCGAGCACGTTCTTGGCCTCCCGCGCAGCTACTGAGGGACCCCCCAGACCGGCGCGATGCTGACCCTCGTCCGCCGGCACCCGATCCTGGGCTCGCTCGCCACCCTGGGGCTGCTCGTGGTCCTCGGCCTCGGCGCCGGGTGGTGGTATCTCTTCGGCGAGGAGCGACGGTCCGGCCTCCTCGTGTCGCGGCTGCTCTCCGAGCGGCTGGGGATCGAGGTCCGGGTGAAGCGCGCACAAGTCGACGGCCCCCGCCGCCTCATTCTCCGCGACGTCCGCGTCCCTCCGGGCGCGCACTGGACCGGCGATGTCCGGGTCCGCGAGCTCCGCGTCGACGGCGGTGTCATGCCGATCCTCCGGCCACGCGGCCGCGCCCTCTCCGTCGTCCTCGTCTCGACGTCGGTCGCGCTGTCCGAGCAGAAGACGCCGCTCACCCCTCCCACGGTCCAGACGCTCGAGACGATCCGCCGCCTCGTCATGCAGTTGCTCGAATGGCCGGCAGCGGTCTCGATCCGGATCGAGGGCGGCGAGCTGCGGTCCGGCGCCGACACGCTCGCGTTCGACCTCCAGGGCGAGAAGACGGCGGCGGGCGTCCTCGACGCTTCGCTCAGTGTCTCCCGGCCGGGCGAACCGCCGGCCCTCAGGCTCACCCTGGCCGGCAAGGCGGCCGGAGGCCAGGTGGCTGTGCATCTCGGCGTCGAGGGCGAGCCGCTGAAGCTCGGAGCGATGTGGCCGGGGACGCTTCCCGCGATTACCAGGCTCGGCGTCCAGGCCGACGGCCGCCTCGGCGCCGGCGGCGCTCTCCAGCTCTCCGGCCGGGCGCAGGTCGAGCGAGCGGCGAGCAGTCCGCTGCTCGCCGTCGAGTTCACCTCCTCCTACGCCGCCGCGCGCGCGCGGCTCGATCTCTCGCGCCTCGCGCTCGACTGGGGCAAGGGCGTCCACCTCGAAGGGACCGGCGCGGCCGAGCTGCCCGACGGCGTCCCGCGGGTCGCGCTCGACCTGGCGGGCGCGGTGGACGGAACTCCTCTGAAGCTCACGGCGGGATACACGGGGGGCACCGGTACCATCTCCGCGAAGATCGACGCGGGCCCGGTGAGCGCGCGCCGCCTCATGGCGCGCGCGGGCTTCGGCGCGCCGCCGACGGAACTGACCGCCCGGCGCGTCCGTTCCACGCTCGATGGCCGCCTGGAGAGCGATGGACGGGCGGGCCGCAGTCGGATGCGTGTCGCCGTCGGGCTGGATTTCGACGGCCTCCAGGCACCCGCCTACCTGCTCGACCTGGCGTTCGACGGGTCGCTCCGGGGAGACGCCGTGCTCCGGCGCGGCGACGCCGGCCTCGAGCTGGCCGCGCTGGGGCCGACCACGCTGACCCTCGCCCGTCAGGCGGCGCCGGTCCTGGTGGCGACGGCGCACTCCCGCGGCGAGGCCGCCTGGCCGCTCGCGGTCGAGGCGACGCTCCCCGACCTGCGCCGGCTGCCGCCGTACTCCTCGCTGCCCGCGAGCCTGACCGGTCGCGCCGTCGCGCGGGGCACGCTCGACCGATCGGGCTTCAGCGGGTCCCTCACGGCGGATCTCCCCCGGGTCGAGGTGCGCTTCCAGCACCCGATCGTCGTGAAGAACGCGCGGGCGGCGATCCCCGTCAACCTCGGAACGCCGCCGGCGGCACAGCCCGGGACCTTCTCCGTGGAGCGGATCGAGGCCTACGGGTTCGGGCTCGATCGCCTCACCAGCGCGGCGCGCTTCGACGAGGGCCGGCTCCTGCTGTCCGAGATCCAGTACACGCACTACGGCGGCCGTGGAGGCGGCCGGATCGAGGCCGCGATCGACCGGAGGCCGCTGCCGCTGCGCGCCAGGATCGAGGGCGAGCACGTCGACCTGGCGGTCCTGGCGCGCGAGTACGGCCTGACGGTGGCTCAGCTCAGCGGCAAGGTGCGCTACCTGCTCGTCTCCCAGCATTCGACCGCACACGGCCTCACCGTCATCGGCCAGGTCAACTCCGAGGAGGGGGGCGGCGAGATCGGCATCGACGCCATCGAGAAGCTGATCCGCTCGGAGCGGGTGCAGGGGGACACGACCGGGCTCTTGCGCCAGACGCTGGAGAGCCTGCGGGTCTTCCGCTACTCGTCGCTCGACGCCGACGTGCGCGTGACGCGCGAGGGGGGTCGGATCAACCTCTCGCTCGAAGGCAAGAAACGACTCGGGCTCTTCCCGCCCCCGGTCAAGGCCATCAACTTCAGCAACGTGCCGCTCGACCTGCTGGTCCGCACGTTCGGCACGTTCGGGAGGAAGGAGACACCATGAAGGTCGCCGTCGCCTGTGTCGCCCTGGTGCTCGCCGGCTGCATCCCGGTGACGATCAACGTGACGTTCACGCAGGACAAGATCGAGAACGCGGCCTCGAGCATCGAGGACCTGGTGGGATCGGGGGCGCCGCCGAAGAGCGCGCCCAGGCCCGCGCCGAAGAGCGGACCGGACGTCGATTCGCGACGATCCGTGCCGGACGCGAGCTGGTCCGCGGGGCTCGAGCGCGCGGCCATCTCTCTCCTGCCCGCGGGCGCCTGGCTCGCGCCGTCCGCCGCCGAGGCGCAGGGCGTGCCCGAGCTGAAGATCCGCACGCCGGAGGCGATGGCCGCGATCGAGTCCCGCCGCCGGCGTGCCCCCGAGATCGACGCCACGGAGGCGAAGGGCTGCCTCGGGGAAACCGCCCTCGGGCTGGTCGAGGCGCGGCCGGGTCAGGGCTGCCCGCCGACCCTGCGGCAGATCATCGCCGCGGAGAACGCCGACCGCATGTTCCTCTACCGGACGCTCGTCGAGCAGAACAACATGCCGAAGGAGGACCTCACCCGCGTCCAGGCGGCGTTCGGGAAGACGCGTCGCGAGCGGGCGGTTCCGGGGACCTGGATCCAGATGGAGAACGGCCAGTGGACGAGGAAATGAGCGCGGCGGTGACGAAGCAGGCCAGGCCGAGCGCGATCCCGCCGAGCACGTCGGACGGCCAGTGCGCGCGGAGGATGATCCGGGCCAGGGCCACGAGCGCGATCATGGACACTGCGCCCGCGCGCACGGGACGCCGTACCGCGGGCGGCAGGTCGCCGGCGGCGTAGACGAGCGCGCCGAAGTAGGCGGCGGCCGCCGTCGCGTGACCGCTCGGAAAGCCGAACGCCGTGCCTTCCGGCCGAGGCCGGCCGATCAATCCTTTGAGCGCACCCTCGAGGAGCGGCGCGGTGACCATCAGCAGGACCCAGACCCACCAGCATGACCGCGCGCGCCGGAAGAGCAGCAGGAGGACGGTCCCCGGGACGAGCACCCGCCAGCTCCCGGCGAGGTTGATCCACCCGAAGACCGCGACGAAGGAGCGCGGCACGTGGGCGAGGATCAGCTCGCGGAGCCAGGAGTCGGCCGGCGGCACACTCCCGCCCAGGGCGACTCCGGCGAGCGCCAGGAAGACCGCCAGAAGAACGACGAGCGCCGCGATCCTCACCGCGGCGGCGCGTCCGGGGCGGCCGCCGGGCTGGCAGGCCGGGCCACCGATTTCTTCACCCCTGTCACCCCGGCGAGGGCCATGACCGCCCAGACCGCGGCCAGCGCGACGCCGAAGACGCACACGATCGTGGCCCCGGTGGGGATGTCGAAGTACGCCGACGCGACGATTCCCACCAGGCTCACCGACCCCGAGAGGGCCCAGCCGAGCAGCAGGCGGGTTCCCCACCGCGTCCCCCACGCGATTCCCGCGATGCCGGGGACGATCAGATAGGCGAAGACCAGGAGCACGCCGGCGATCCGGACCGAGCTGGTGACCACCAGGCCGAAGGACGCGTAGAAGAGGAAATCCCACCAGCGCACCGCGAGGCCCTGGCGGTGCGCCGCATCGGGATCGGTCGAGATCAGGAAGAACGGCCGGCGCGCGAGCCAGTGGAAGGCCCCGATCGCCGCGTAGACGGCCGCGGTCTTGGCGACCGCCGCTGGAGTTACCGTCAGGATGCTCCCGACGAGGATCGCCTTGATGTGCTCGACCCCGTGCGGGGCGCGGTCGACGAGCAGGATGGCGGCCGCGGACGAGACGGCGTAGACCACGCCGATGACGGCCTCCTGGGAGACCCGCCGCTCGCGCGTCCGCGTGAGGGCGAAGACCGCCGCCCCGACGAGCGTGAAGCCGAGCGAGGTCCAGTACGCGAACGCGCTCTCGAGGTCGTAGCCGACGAGGTAGGCCGCCGTGGTCCCGAGCGCGGCGACCTGCGCGAGCGCGATGTCCACGAAGATGACCTCGCGCGTGATGACGTGCAGGCCGAGATAGCCGTGGATGAGGGTGAGGACGAGGCAGGCGACGAACGGCAGCCACATGATAGAGACCAGGTCGATCAGCATGGGGTGCTCTACGCCAGGGCCTTCGCGATCGCGTCGACCAGGTAGTCCATGTGAGCGATGTAGTCCTCGGTGCCCTTGACGGCCCCCGGCAGCGACGGGACGACGAGTACCCTGGCGCCGGTCTCGCGGGCCACGAAGTTCGCGACCTCGGTCGGATACCAGGTTTCGATCAGGATCACCTTGATCTTCGCGTCCTTCATCTGCCGGATCAGCGAGGCCACGTGCTGGGGCGAAGGCGGAATGCCCGGCCGGTCCTCGACGGTCCCGGCGTCGACGAGGCCGAACGCCCGGTACAAGTACGGCCACGTCTTGTGGTACGCCACCAGCTTGGCGCCCCGGAACGGCGCCAGGGTCTGCCGCCAGCGCCTGTCGGCGGCGGCCACCTTCGCCAGGAAGGCGGTGCGGTTCGCCTCGAGCTTCGGCGCGAGGTCGGGCATCAGGTGGGAGAGGCCGGTCATGATGGTGGCGGTGACGATGGGGATGTTGGCCGGATCCAGCGTGTAGTGAGGGTTGCCGAGGGGATGCACGTCGCCGAGCGAGCGGTCGACGAGGCCAGTCGGGAGTTCCAGCACCTGGACGCCGCGCGACGCCTCGATGACGTTGGGCGATCCGCGCAGGAGCTTCGGGTTGCCGGACCCCTCCACGATCGGGTCGACCCAGGCGTCCAACTCGAGGCCGTTGCGGACGAGAACGTCGGCGCGCTTGACGAGCAGGATCTGGCTCGGCCGGATCTCCATGTCGTGGGGGTTCTGGCCGAACCGGGTCGCGAGCTTCACCTCGAGCAGATCCCCCGCGACGGCCTGGGTGAGCACCAGCAGCTCGGGCAGCGTGGCGACGACCTGCGGCCTGGCCTGCCCGGCGGCCGGGGCCAGCGCCGAGGCGACGCACGCGGCGGCAAGAACGGCGAATCGCGACACTCGCGTCATGTCACACCTCCACCCTCGCAGGACGATGCTGAGGAATCCGCACGCCGCTCGGGGCCCGCTCGGGCCCCGCCCTGGCCCCGCCCCGGCTCCGACTCCCGCCGGCGATCCGGACTTCCGGCCGGCCGGCTAGAAGCGCTCGGTCGGGTGCGCGCCAATGATGAAGCTCCCCTGGAAGAAGACCTCGTCGGCCTCGTGCCCCAGCACGGGCCCGCTGCCGTCCGAATGCTTGTACTGCACGCGGAAGCGGAGAAACTCCGACGGCTTGAACGTCAGGTACGGCGAGACGGCCCACCCGTCACCGGGTTCGGTGGGGAGCTCGCTCCAGTCCCAGCGAAGCCCCGCGGCCCAGCGCTTGGACCAGTCGTACTGGCCGTAGAGGTAGTGTCCCCACGCCTCGTCGTAGCGCGTCGAGGTCCCGCCGGCTCCGTCGACGAACCGGAGTCCCCGGTTGCCGTAGAGTGCCTCGCCGGCCAGCGTCACGATCGGGAAGCTGTAGCCGACGAGCGGCGACCACTTGTACTTGAGGCCGAGCCCCACGATCGTGTTCCTGCGGTCTTCCTCGGTCACACCGCTGGCGCCGGAGATGTCCACCTGGAGCCCTCCGCCGCGCTCGCCGAGCTCGAAGAAGCTCCGCAGCCGGCTGATGGCGAGCGGGTCTGTCAGGCTTCCCCGGCCGAAGGCCGCTTCGTTGTCGCCGTTGAAGATGCCGAGGGACAGCTCCTGGTAGAACGGCGTGGGCAGGAGCCAGAACGCCTCGACGCCCTTCTCGGTGTTCAGCTCCTCCTGGCCGAAGAAGCGCCGGAGGACGTCGGGCCGATCCACCTGCGGCAGGTCTTCCTCGTGGACCATGTTCAGGGTGCCGAAGCGCGGCGGCATTAGCCCGAACCTGAGCGTCGTGCCGAACGGCAGCGTCAGGATCGTCGCGTTCGCCTCCTCGAGCTTGGCCGTGATCTCGGCCTCCCGGCCGAGCGGGCCCTTGGGCTCCTCGGCTGCGGTGAACCGGACGGCCGCGCTCGCGTACGGATCGACGCGGCCGAAGAACGCCAGCTCGAGGTGGCGCGGGAACAGGCGGTTCTCCCGCCCGTTGAACGTGCCGTCCCCCTTCCGCTCACGCTCGCGCGAGGTGAGGTCGGCGACGAAGTCGCCGGCCACGCCCATGTCGAAGAGCAGGACCCGGCCGGGCTGGGCCAGCGCGAAGGGCTGCCGCGGCCGCACCAAGTCGATCACGGACAGGTTCTGCTCGCCGGGCGGGGCCGCCTGCGCGACCGGTGGTGCCGGTGGCTGTGCTGGTGCCCCCTTCTGTGCTTCCAGGGTCTGCAGCCGGTCGCTCAACTCCTGGAGTCTCCGCTCGTACTGCTGCCTGCTGGCCTCGAACTGCTGGCGGATCGTCTCCAGCTCGCGCCGGATGCCTTCGGCGTCTTGCGCGGGCGCGGCGCGCGGGAGCAGGAGGCCAGCGAGGACGACGAGTAACAGCCGACGACAGCTCCGCATGTCCATGAGCGACTCCTCCGATGCGTGGTCTTCCGCTCGCCCGGCGCAGGACCCGGGGGAGGGAGAAGCAGCAGGACGGTGCCCGAGGAGTGCTAGGCGAGCGGAGGGGCGCGCGGCGAGGCGGGGGAGCGGAAGGCGTGGAGCGGACGGACCGGAGCCGGGGCGGTCGCGGGGACGGCGACCACCTCGAGCGACGGGAGCGACGGCGCCCCCAGGGCCAGGCCGGCTGTCTGGTGGGCCAGCTCACAGAGCGTGCACTGGCTGCCGTAGAGCCCCGGCGTGCTGGCATCGTGGGCATGCCC
>CAZWXA010000079.1:0-12333 GCA_964637755.1 uncultured bacterium
ACCAGCGCTGCGTGAGCGGCACGAACGCCTTGAGGTAGGCCGACCACAGCACATGCCCCTCGCGCTTGTAGAGCTTCCTGTCGTGCACCTCGACCAAGGCGCGGGACAAATGGCCTGCCACCTTCTGGTCCGATGCCATCAACCATCTCGAAAGCCCATCGTAAGTCTCCGCGAGGATGGGGCCACTGCTCGCAGCCGACCCCATGCGCCCTGTCGCACCCGCTCGGCCCAGGATCTCCCATGGAATGTCTCGCACAGGAGATGACCGGACATCGAAGCTGGCCGGCCTGGTCGTTGTTTCGAGCATCGGCCCCTCGAGGAGAAGAAGTCACGGAACGCGTTCGGACGCCAGATGATCGTGAAGATGCGACGAATGTACAACGACTCACTTCCGGATGTCAAGAGCTTCTTTGTGAATTTCAATGTTTTTCTGAATTGGACCACCACAGTGTTGATACTGTCCGACTCGCCCGCCCCGAGATGCGCGTGCCCATCTTCACGCTGCCCCGAAAGCTGAATCAGGGAACGCCACCTTCACCGACCCGCGGCGCACGACTAGCGCATGGAGGTGATCAGCATCTCTGGCCCAGGCGGAATTACGGGGATGACCGGGGTTGTGCTCTCGCGGCATCAGGCCCTTACCGTGATACACTCACCGGGTCGTCAGCATATAGGTCGGGATGGTAGATTGACACATTTGTAGGCAGCGAGAGCGGACAACGTGGCCAAGAAGCGATCTCAGGGTGTGACGATCCCAAACCAGGTGTTCATCGGAGCGCCGTGGAGCGTGGTTCGCCCAAAATACGAGCGCACGATTGCAAAGTTGAAAAAGAAGTTCCCGCTTTCTTTTGCCATCGTCGGTCGAGGTGACGGGCAGGAGGCCGAAGATCTCCTCGACGTCATCAAACGTCGAATCGACGCTTCGAGCTTCGTTGTGTTTGACGCGACTGGCGGAAACGCCAACGTGTCCCTCGAGTTCGGCTATGCCGAGGCTCTTGGCCTCAAGCGTGCCCTCTACGTCTCGACGCACAAGGCTGCAAAGCGCGCCCGCAAGGACAGTCCCATCATCGCCGATCTGGCCGGGAAGAAGCACAACCAGTACAAACAGGAGGCAGGCCTGCTTAGCCTTCTCGAAGAGCTCGCCGAGTTGCACGACTACACTCGGCGCTTCGAGAATTTCTTGGCCAAGAGCTTCAAGTCAGCCACGCGTGGCCAGAAGAAGAGTTGGCGCGCCATGGCACTGAAGTTGGTCCATCTTCTCGACGGTACGCCGAAGGTGCGCCGGGTCGATGCCGTCCAGAATCTCCAAGCTGAGGGCTACAGGGCCGACGACATCGACGAGCTGATCAAGAAGATGCGGGACGCAGGACTACTCCACAGCCAGCAGGGACCGCATTCACGTGTGTGGATCACATAACCCGCTGCCTAACATGGCGATTCAGCTGTCGGTCTGGGTTGTCACGCCGCGTGCTTGCGCAGGCGTCGCGCCAACCCATCCCGCAGCCGATCGCCGACGTTAGCTGGCGCCAAACCCATCGCCCGCCTCACGATGCAGGCCACTCGACCGAGGCATGCCGAAGGAAGACCACCGAGGCCACCTCTTGAGTGAAGCGCCATCACATATGATCGACGCGCTCGGCCTGGAGGTCGCCGCCATCCGCAAGAAGGGTGGTGGCACCCAAGTCGAGCTGCGTGGGGGCGAGCGAGTCGGCGAGGCCGACGGATCGTGGCTGTACCGGTTCATCGTCGCCGAGGATCTGAACCTGCGGGACGACACCCCGGTGCGCGTCACCTGCGGCCAGGCGGACGTTTCGGGTGCGCTCGTGTCCTTCCGCGATGGCGTCCTCGTCGTGGCGCTCGAAGAGGACCTGGGTCCGAAGATCGCCGCCGCGCGCCTCGTCGCGAACGATTCCTTCCTGGTCGAGCGGCTCAAGGAACGCTTGGAAAAGATCCGCAGCGGCGAGGCGCAGTTCAACCGGCAGGCGGGCGACCGCGTGCTCGGCCTCTCGCCGGTGCGGTCGGCGGATGCCGAGCCCAACCCAGTGGCGATCCAAGGGGACGGCCGGCCGAACGAAGATCAGATGCTCGCGGTCCGGCGCTCGCTGGGCAGCGACACGACCTATGTCTGGGGCCCCCCGGGCACGGGGAAGACCACGACGCTCGCGCGCATCGTCGAGGCGCACTACCGCGCTGGGCGTTCGGTCCTGCTGGTGTCGAACACCAACATCGCGGTGGACACTGCGCTCGAGCGGGTCGCCGAGCGACTGAAGGGAGATCCCGAGTTTCATCAGGGACTGGTGATCCGGCAGGGGCCGGTCGTGAAGGAAGAACTTCGCCGACGCTTCGGCCCGCAGGTCATTCTCGAGGAGATCGTGGCGAGGCTCGGCGAGGCGCTGCGCCGCGAGAAGGATCAGCTCGCACGCGAGGCGGCGCCCCTCGAGGCCGAGGAGCGCGCGCTCGTCGCCGCATTGAAAGACCTCGAGCAGCTCGAGCATGCGCGCCGGAATCTCACCGAGCAGGAAAGGACCCTCGCGACCACCCGCTTGAACGCAGCCGCGAGGGCGCAAGAGGCGCAGCAGCTTCGCACCCGCGTCGCAAGCCTGCGCGCCGACCTGGGGCGCGCCCGAGCGATGGGCTCCGTGCGCCGCCTCTTCTCCGGTCTCAACCCGGAGCGCCTCGAGCGCGAGATCGCGGCTGCCGACCGCTCCGCCCAGGCCAGCGAGGACGCAGCTCGGGCCGTTGCCGGCGACATCGCCAAGCACGAGGCCGAGATCGGGGCGATCCGCCGCGAGATCGACCGCCTCACCGCTGCGACCCGGGCCTATCCGCCGGCGCTGGAGGTCCAATCGCGACTCGCCCCTCTCCACACGCGCCTCGGTCAGATCCGCGAACGCATCACCGCCATCGATCGCGAGCTCGCAGCTCTCGAGAAAGAGGTGCTGGCGCGCTGCCGCATCCTCGCGACGACGGTCTATCGCACCTACCTCGGCAAGAGCGCATCGCGCCAGTTTGATGTCGTGGTGATCGACGAGGCGTCCATGCTCATGCCGCCGCTCGTGTACTACGCGGCGGGCCTCGCCACGCAGTCGGTGACCGTCGCAGGCGACTTCCGTCAGCTTCCGCCGATCGTGATATCCGACGAGCCGCTCGCCGTGGAGTGGCTCAAGCGTGATGTCTTCGAGAAGGCGGGCATTCCGGAGCGGCTCGATCGGGGCCAGCCGACTCCGTACCTCGTCGCGTTGCGCACGCAGTATCGGATGCGCGAGCCGATCTGCGAGGTCATCAACCGTCTCTTCTACGCCGACCACCCGTTGCGCTCCGATCCGAGCGTCTCCCGCGGCGGAGGTGGGTTCCCCCTCGGCGCGTCGCCTCTCCTGTACGTGGATACCTCGCCTTTCCACCCGTGGACGGCGCTCCGTGTCGGCACCTACTCGCGCTACAACCTGTTCCACGCCCTGCTGGTGCGGAACATCGTCCTGCACCTCGCCGAGACCGGCTTCCTGCCGCCGGCCGGGGAGCCGAACGATGCGGTCGGCGCCGTCGCCCCTTACGCCTCGCAGGCGCGTCTGATCCAGGCGCTGCTCGAGGACCGGCTCGGCGTGCGCGCCGCGGGTATCGCCGGCACCGTGCACCGCTTCCAGGGCAACGAGAAGGCGGCGATGGTCCTCGACCTCACCGATTCGCTCGGTGCGCGGCTCGGGCGTTTCCTCCAGGCGGTGCGCATCGAGGAGGACGGTGCCCGGCTTCTCAACGTGGCCGCCAGCCGGGCGCGCCATCACGCCGTGCTGGTCGGCAACTTCGAGTACCTGCGAGCGAAGGCACCCGGAGATGCTATCGTCCGCCGGCTCATCGACCACTTCGAGGAGCACGGCGAGGCACTCGACCTGAAGACCCTTCTGCCGCTCGCGGAGCGCGACTGGGTGGACGGCCTGCACCGCGTGATGCCGGCCTCCTTCGACTTCCCGGAAGGCGCGGCCGGCGCGTTCACCGAAGGCACCTTCTACCCGGCGTTCCAAAAGGACCTCGCCCGCGCACACGAGTCCGTCGTGATCTTTTCGCCCTTCGCGACCGGCGCGGGAACCGGCCGCTGGGTGGACCCGCTGCGCGCGGCGCTGGGCCGCAGTGTGCGCGTGCGCGTCCTCACCCGGCCCCCCGAGGAACCAGGCGGGGGCACACCCGACGAGGTGAGCGAGCTGGTGCGCGCGCTGCGCGACCTCGGCGTCGCCGTGGACCTGCGCGCCCGCATGCACGAGAAGATCGCGATCCTCGACGGCCGCATCCTCTGGCACGGCTCGCTCAACATCCTCTCGCACCGCGACACGCACGAGAGCATGCTGCGGATCGAGAGCCCGGCGGCGTGCGGTCAGCTCGCGCGCTTCGTCAGCACGCCGGCCGGCCGCCGGGACGACGTGCCGGCGCTGGATGCGCGGGAGAATCCGGAGTGCCCGAAGTGCAGCGGCCCGACCGTGTGGAACGATGGCCGCTACGGGATCTACTTCGAGTGCGAGGACCCGGACTGCGAAGGCAAGGTGGACGCACGCCGCGGCGCGCGCGGTCGCGCCGCGGGTGGCGACGGACGAGGGTCCGGACGCAGACGGCCTTCCGGTCGCGGCTCGGGGCCCACTTCGGGCGCGGGCGGCCGACCCTGCCCGAAGCCGGGCTGCGGCGGCCGACTCGCCGAGCGCAATGGCCGCAACGGCCGCTTCCTGGGCTGCACGAACTACCCCGGCTGCCGGCACACCGAGAATCTGGAGTGGAGCGAGAGCGCGCAGCAACCGAAGGGACGGCGATGAAGCGCATGAGAGCATGGATCGGCAGACTCTTATCGCGCCTTCGCCGTCTCTTCCGCGTCACAGCGGGAGGAGACACGGCAAGAAGCTCGACAGCGGACCGTTTTCGCAAGCCCGAAAAAGCACGGGATCAGACGCCCGATTCACCTGCGAGCTTGCGCCCGGTTCGCAAACAAGCAGCCGTCTCTTCCCTCGCGATCAAGGAGTCGGAGGCTGAGGCGACCGAACCAGATGCGCATCGAGGATTAAAGGCGGACCGACCACCGGGAAAAGAGGTCGCACCCTCCGGGCCTCCGAATGCTGAAGCCACGGCGAGTGCATCATCTCAGGCCCCGCACAGCACGAGTGACACGTCGGAGGTGCTTGAGGACGAAGGCGTGCCCTCGACGATCGCCGACAACCTCGTGAGGCCAGGGCATGCTCGCGAGCAGGTCGACCGCGAGCCCGGTTCCGTCGTTCCGGATTCCCCGCCCCCCCGTCCCCGTCCGGAAGCTTACCTGCCGGAAACCGAAGTCCGCGACGTGACCGCGAGCGCCAGTCCCGTCGAATCCGACGATTTCGAGGGGCCTGAGAGCTTGGACGAACCAGGTGGATCGACACCCGAAAGGGATCCGACGGCGGATCACGTGGCGGGTGGGACGGAGTTTGACACGCCCACTTCGCCACCAGTGCCTGGAGCAGCGGCGCGGCCCGATAGCAAGATGACTGCGACATCGCGGTCGAGCGTGCCGCAGGCGAGACAGTTGCGTCGCGTCGCGCCGGAGAAGCGTGGTGGAAGGCCGCGCGGGACTGACGGGCTGGCGGATGAGGTCGCTTCCGCGGTGCCGACGGGCAAGGGGGACGTGGCCCGATCCCGCTCGCCGCGACCGGAGCTCATCTGCTGGAAGGAAGGCATGGCGTGGGTGGTCGGCGTGGAGGTGCCCGACGAGCTGGCTGAGCAGGACTTGCGCGTGTTGGACGGCGAGGAGAACGCTCTCGAAGAAGATCAAATTCACAAGCTACGCTGGCCGCTGATGGATCCGCTCGGCCCCGTCACGGTTCGCTGGTCCGATGAGGCGGCAATAGAAGCTGAGCGATGCTTCGACCCGAGCAAGTATCGCGTCTTCAAGGTCGCGAGATCCGGGGTGAACGGTAGGGGTGTCTTGCGCGTCACGCGCGGGAACTACGTCGTGATCGCCCCGCTGGCGCTGACGCGAGACGAGGCGGTTGGCGGCACGGCGCCGGTTGCTCCGGAGAACGTCATTCCCGAGCAGGCGGGGATCCTGGCCCACCACCTGCGCGTGGAAGGGGAGACGGACGTGCTCGTGCTCGGCCGAACCGGCACCGCGAGCGTCGAGGTCCGGCCTTCCACCGCCATCGCATACAAGCTCCTCGGTCACCGGATCGAGGACGCTCACACCGGAGCCGGCCCGCTCTTCGGCCGGGAGCCCCCGCGTTTCCGCGTGGAAGGGGTCGCGGAGCCGGCGCTCTTCGTGGTGGGCGTCGAGGGGCCATCACCAGAGCGGCGGACACGTCAGGCGGCGACGAGCTTCGACGAGCTGCGGAGTTGGTTGGACGACAGGCAGCCCGGGTGGTTCTTTGTGCGGGCCTACGATGCAAATGATGAGCTCCTTGAGAGCCTCGACTTCCGCTACGTAAGAGGCCTGGAAGCGATTGAGATCGACGAGCACTCACCCCTTCCGAGTCCTCAAGGGCATCGTCCAGTCAAGGTGGTCCTTCGCGTTGCGCCGGGCGTGGTGGTCTCGCCGTTGGATGGCCCCGCGATGATCACGTCGCTCGAACTGGCGCCGACTGAGGGAGTTTTTTCCCTTGCCGCCAGCCCGGATGCCGGGAGAGCGACCTGTCGCCTTCGCTCGGAGACGGGGGACGGCGTGGATGTTGTCGTGCATGCGCCGCGGGTCTGGTGGGCGTTCACCGCCGACGGAGACGAGGAGAAGCCGCATGCTTGGACTGACGGGCTCCAGCCTCTCTTGACGGACGATTTGCTGCCGACCTCGCCGATGCGCCTCAGCGTGCTGCTGCCAGAGCCAGGCTGGGCGGATGAGGTGTTGGTCGGTTTCCGGGATGGATCTCCGCGACGGGTTCCAGTGCCGAGAACCGAACGGGTGCTGCACTACCCGCTTCGGAATCTCGGTGAAGACGATGCGCTGCGTAGGGCGCACGGTCCGTGCGACTTGTTGATGTCCGTACGAACGCGCGCCACCGAGCACGGGCCTGTCGTCGTCGGAGCAGTTCGGTTGACCGCGGACCGACTCCCGGAGCGCGAGAGGGGTCGGCGTCTCAATCTCCCGTACCTGAGAGCGTCCCGCCTTATGAGCAAGATGACGCGGCTCGGCCGGCTCGGCACCGCACAGCATTGCCAGGCCGTGAAAGGATTGCGCAAGACGTGGTACCAAAGAGCCCGCCGGGGCGGCGCGACCGAGGCGCGCGAGTTCATCCGTCAAGCGCTCGCGCTGGCTGCCGCGATACTCGAGCGCGAGCCGACCCGGCGACTGTCCTCACGCTGGCACCGGCGTGTGCAGTTACTTGCCGGGCTGGATCCGACCGCTGTGGCGAGCTGGAAGCGTCGCCTGAGGGCGTCCGAGCATTCCGGTGGGCGGATGGCCGCTGACGTTGCACGAGGGGAGGCTCGACGAGCATGACGGCTACCGCAGGAGCGCCGCACTTCGATCCAATCGAAGCAAGCCGCGAGATCACTGACCGGTATCGGCGCTACCTCCGGACCATGTTCTACTTTCGGGATCCGGAACTCAGGACCTCCTTCGAGAAGGCGCTCGAGGACTGGGAACTCGTGCGGGGGCCCTATCTCGAAGCGACTCCCGTCTATCGGAGAGTCCGACCGGTGTCCGAGGTACTCCGGGAGATCCTCGGCGAGGAGATCGACCCTGGGTTCGCGCGTGCCGCAGTGGGCAGTCGGCCGCTCTTCAGCCACCAAGAAGAGGCGATTCGCCGGCTGGCCGATGGCCGAAACGTCGTGGTCGCGACCGGCACCGGAAGCGGGAAGACCGAGGCGTACCTGCTCCCGATCCTTCTTCATCTCCTGCGCCAGCAACGCGCCGGTGGCCGATCGGTCGGGGTCCGTGCTTTGATCCTCTATCCCATGAACGTGCTGGCAAACGATCAGCGCCGCCGCCTTGGCGAGTTCCACGAGATTCTCGAGGAAGACCAGAGCCCCTTCCGATTCAGCTTCGGGCGCTACACCGGCGAGACGCCGGAGAACGCTCACGACGATTTCCGGAAAGCGCGGCAGCAGCTCGCCAGCCGGTTCTCCGGTGAGCTGATCCTGCGCGAGGAGATGCGCGAGCACCCACCGGACATCCTCCTCACCAACTATTCGATGCTGGAGTACCTCCTGCTGCGGCCGAAGGAGACGCCGCTCTTCGATGACGGCCGTGGCGCGACCTGGCGTTTCCTCGTCCTCGACGAGGCACATCAGTACAAGGGCGCGAAAGGCATGGAGATCGCCATGTTGCTCCGTCGCCTGAAGCAGCGGCTCCGCGAAGGTGGCCAGGAGGCGGGGTTCCAGTGCATCGCGACGAGCGCCTCCCTTGGTGGCGGGACCGGCGACCGGAAGGCGCTCGCCGATTTCGCTACGGAGCTTTTCAAGGAACCGTTCGAGGAGGAGGATATTCTCGTCGGCGAGGTAGTGCCGATCGAGCCCGTCAAGACGAGCTCCTTTCGGATCGAGGCGGAGCCGCTGCTCAGTCTAGCCGAGCGCGTCCGTCGAGAGGACGAACCCGGATCCGTCTCGATTCTAGAAGAGTTGGCGGTGCAGGCGGGGTCCGATGGTACGCCGGGCGGATCGCTTTCTAGCTGGCTCCATGCGCTCTTCGGGAGCGAGGAACGCGCGCTCCAACTCCGAACGTTTCTCCAGTCGCCGCGCGAGTTGACCGAGGTCGGTGCCGCGGTATTCGGAGATGCGGCCGAGCAGGGCCGGCGACGTCTCATTTCGGCGCTCGTCGATCTCCTCGTAGGCGCGGAAGACCCGCGCTCGAGATCCCCGCTCCTCTCGTGCCGGTATCATCTTTTCCTCCGAGGCCTTGAAGGCGCCTTCGTCCGCTACTACCCGCAGCGGGAAGTATCGCTGGCCCGGGATTGGGGAAACGGGGAAAGCGCCCCCGCCTACGAGGTCGCGCTGTGTCGAGAATGCGGGCAGCACTATATCGTCGGGCGGCGAGACGGGGATCACTTCGCCGAGGCGATCCGCGACGAGACCGAGCAGGACTATAAGGTCGAGTTCTATCGGCCGCTTGATGGATCACCGGACGAGGAGATCGGGAACGACACGACCCGTTTCGTCAACCTCTGCACGAAGTGCGGCAGGGTCACCCAAAAGGCGGCCGCACCGAAGGAGCCATCCTGCGGCCATGGGACGACGCTTCGTCTCGTCTTCGAGGACGAGCGGGAGAGCCACGAAGATCAGATTCGCCGGTGCGGCCGGTGTGGCTACAGAGCGCAGGACCCCGTCCGCGAGATCACGCACGGAGCGGACGGCCCAAACGCGGTCATCGCCACGACTCTTCACCAGCTCCTGCCGGAGAACAGGCGGAAAGTGCTCGCGTTCGCCGACAGCCGGCAGGAAGCGGCTTTCTTCGCTTGGTACCTCCAGGACACGTATGATGCGATCCACAGCCGCGTGCTGGTCCTGCGAGCTCTGCGCCAGATCGCGAGGACGGGCGACGCCGAAGTGGGTCTCCACGAACTGGCGCTGGAGATCCGGGAGCTGCTGAAGAGCGAAGGAGCCGGGGATCCGCTCACGGACCGGGAGCGGCTGCAGAAGGCGTGGGTCCATCTGTTCCGCGAGCTCCTGACCGATCAGCCGCGCATCTCTCTCGAGGGCGTGGGGCGCGTCAGGTGGTTCTTCTATTTGCCTCCCGACGTGGACCTTCCCGCGTCGCTTAGAGGGTCGCCGTGGAATCTCGTGGATGAGGAGGCTCGCAAGGTCGTTGCCTATCTCCTCGACAGCCTGCGGACGGACCACTCCGTGGAGCTCGACGTGGACGACTCCGTGCACGTCCAGTGGGACGATCTCAATCTTCGGGGGGCAAAGCAGACCCAGATGGCGATCGGAGGAGGGAGGTGGACCAAGGCGTGGGATGGCGCGAAGTCGAGGCGCGTAGCGCTTCTCGCGCGCTGGCTCGAAAGGAAGGGCGGCTCCGGCATGACAGAAGGCGAACGGGTTGCCGCTGCGCAGGTACTCCTCCGTGAGATATGGGAGATGGCATCGACCTATCGGGGCGTGGCGCGATTCCTGCGCCCGTCCGGAAACGGCCACCGTGCGCACCCACGGTGGTGGCGCGCCCGGTTGCTGCGGCCGGAGGATCCATTCTTGGGATGTGCGATCTGCGGGCGCCTTCATGCGGATTCCATCGGCAACATCTGTGCGCGTTACGGTTGCCCGGGGGTCCTGGGTCGCGTCGATTCTGAAGCCGCTGTCGGGGGCGATCACTATCGGGTGCTCTACGACCAGCCCCTCCCGCCCGCGCTGCGCGCCGAGGAGCACACCGCGCAGATTGCCCGTGAAGAAGCGCGCAGATTCCAGGAGGACTTCGAGGCGGGGCGCATTCATCTCCTGAGCTGCTCGACTACCTTCGAGCTGGGGATTGATATCGGCGATCTGGACACCATTTTCATGAGGAATGCTCCCCCCGAGCCCTTCAACTACGCCCAACGGGTCGGTCGTGCCGGCCGCAGGGTGCATCCCGGTTTCGCGATCACCTACTGTCGGCGTCGCCCGCACGACCAAGCGGCCTTCGACAACCCGAATCACCTAATGGCAGGCAAGGCGAGGCCCCCGATCCTCAGCGTCACGAACGAGAAGATCGTCTCCAGGCACGTCGTCGCCGTCGCGCTCGCCGCGTTCTTTCAGGAGCGTCGCGAGCGCTTCGAGAACAACGTCGAAGGCTTGCTCGGATCGATGACCGCGCCGACGGCGGTGCAGGACATCGAGCGCTTCCTCCGCGATCGTCGCGTCGAGATCGAGCATCGCCTCAACGCCATCGTGCCGGAGCCCCTGAAGACTGCCCTTGGTCTGCGCGACGGTACGTGGATCCAGCGGATCACGGGCGAGCACGGTGCGCTCGAACGTGCGGTGGCCGAGGTGGCCAGCGACTACCGGGACGTGGACCTTCTTCAGCAGCAATACAAGAACACGGACGATCCTGACGGATGGAAGCGGACGAAGAACCGCAAGGCGACGATCGCCGGTGAGGACGTGATCAGCTTCCTGTCGCGGAAGGCCGTGATTCCCAAGTACGGATTTCCGGTGGACGTCGTCGAACTCGACCTGCAGCGTACCGATCGGGCCTCCACCGTGGCTCTCCAGCGCGATCTAGCCATCGCAGTGGCCGAGTTTGCGCCGGATGCAGAGGTTGTCGCGAACAAGAAGCTCTGGACCTCCCGTGGCCTGAAGACAGTGGCCGGCAAGGCGTGGGGCCGATTGCGGTACCGGAAGTGCAAGACGCACGGCACCTTCGAGACATTGCCCGAGGGACAGGAGCCGAGCGGTCCGAGCTGCTGCAAGAAGGCGTACACCCAGACGTGGGTAGATCCGATCTTCGGATTCGTGGCCGGGCGAGACGGAGGGGGGGAGCCGAAGGGAAGGCCGAGACGTCTCTTCACCTCGCGGCCCTACTTCAGCGGCATGGCCGTGCCGGATGAAGCACCGACGATCCTCGGAGGGATTGCCCGCGTGTGGAAGGCGTCCCCCGGGGATCTCGTAGTCCTCTGCGAGGGTCGGAAAGGCGGCGGTTTCCGGATCTGCGCCGACTGCGGCGCCGGTTTCGGTGGGACAACAACTACCTCCGAACACGAGTCCCCGACCGGCCGAGCGTGCCGGGGCACGCTCGAGTCGGTCGCTCTCGGACACCAGTTCCGCACCGATGTTCTCCGCGTCTGCTTCGTCCGAGAGCCGTCGGACGTCGGCCCGGGGGATCGCCTCTGGTTTTATCACTCGCTCGCGTATGCGCTCGTCCACGGCGCGGCGGAGGTGCTCGAGGTGCCCCGCCAGGATCTCAGCGTCACGGTCCGCACCTCGGCTCCAGATGCCCATGAGATCGTGCTCTATGACGCCGTTCCCGGCGGCGCTGGCCTGGTCGCACGGCTCCAGGAGCCGGAGACATTCCGCGAGGTGCTCGACGCCTCCCGCGCCCGCGTGGCCGATTGCCGCGGCTGCGCCCCCGACGCGAGCTGCTACGCTTGCCTCCGCCACTACGGGAATCAGTTCGCCCACCCGAGGCTCAAGCGCGGCCCAGCTGCGCGGTTCTTGGCTGAGATGCTGGAGGCTTGGTAGAAGTGCGCCCACAACACTGGGATGCTTCCGACGGACCCCGATTACGAACCGCTCGTGGTGCGCGAGGAGGACGCGGAGCACGTAGACACGTTGGTGGGTCGTGTGGTTCGGCGACGATGTCCGATGGCTGCGCACTCCGAGGGTCGCCTGCTAACAGCATGCAGATGATGGCGCTTCGCGCAGCACGTGAGCGTAGGCGTTGCCGAGATTAATTCTCGTGATTCATGCGGAGCGGTGACAGTTGCGAATCGA
>CAZWXA010000080.1:0-7639 GCA_964637755.1 uncultured bacterium
CCTCAGTCGTCGCTCCCTCACCGCCTTGCATCTGGGCCTTTTTGAGCGGCCTGCGGGTTTCTCAGCATCCTGCTAGAACTCGCCGTGGATGAGGAATCCGTAGGTCTTCGTCGCGGGATCGGCGAAGGGGAAGAAGTCGAGGTACGGGTGTGGCCCCGCATGACGGCGGCTCAGGGCCCTGCCGACGGCCCACCCCAGCACGGCGCCCGCCGCCACGTCCGACGCCCAGTGCTTGTCCTCGACGAGGCGAGACAGCGCCACGAGCCCCGCTAGCCCGTAGGCGATGGCGCCGACCGGCTGCTCGTAGCGATCCGCCAGCACGGCCGCCACGGCGAACGCCTGCGAGGCGTGCGAGGACGGAAACGAATCGCGGCCGAACCTGAAGCGGAAGGGGTCGTCGGAGTCCTCCGGACGCGAGCGCGCGGTCGCGTAGGCCAGCCCCTCGGACAGGGCGAGCGTCAGCAGTTGCGCCTCGGCCGATACGAGGGCCACGTCGAGGAGTCTCGAACTCCCGGTGGCTTGTCGGACACCCTCGCCGACGGCGATCGCCCCGAGGTTCAGGCCCAGGAGGACCGGCGCCGAGCCGAGCTGGCCCACCGCGGACGCGGCGTCGCGGAGCGAGTCTCCGCGGCCAGCCCTGACGGCGCCGCGTATCTCCCGGTCCGCGAGGAAGAGCCCGCCGATCCCCGCACCGATCGCGCCCACCGCGAGGGTCTCGGGCAGCGTGAGCCGCAGCGGCGACGTCAGGAGAAAAAGCGCATCGTCGCCCGTGGTCTTCGCGGCCTTCGCCCATTGCGCGGGAAACCGCTCCCACTCGTCGTGGCCTGCCTCCTGCGTCATGTCCGGCGCCCCCGTCTTCTCGGCGGCGCCCGCGAACAACGGGACGAGCGCAAGCGCGAGGCAGCAGGCGACCACTCCCCGAAGCCCGTCGGCCGACGCGGGCCGTCGTGCCGGGGCTCTCCTGCCTCCACCGCCCGCCGGTTCTCGAGCGATCATCCGTGGCCGGGGTCGTGCGCATCGTTGCCAGCCACGGGCTGACGGGCCCGCCTCGACGGCATGGAGAACGTGCGGGTGCCGCTCGCGACAACGGCGTGAGCGATGAGCGGACTCAGCCCGGCCGCGAGCCGCGGAGGAGGCTCTGCGCCTGGCGAGCGGCGGCACTCCCCGGATGCTCCTTGACGAGGCGCTCCCACGTCTTGCGGGCGCGAGTCTCGTCGCCGAGCCCGCGGTGGCAGAGCCCGATCTTGAGCAGCGCGTCGGGCACCCGGCGCCCGTCCGGCACCTCGACCGCCAGCGCCTCCCACTCCGCCAGCGCCCCCCGCAGGTCCTTCTGCCCGTAGAGGATGTCCGCGACCTGGAACTGCGCGTTCTCCCGGAGGGGGTGGGTGGGATAGTTCGCGATCAGCTCGTAGAAGGTCAGGACTGCCGCGTCGTGCTGGCCGGCGCGGAGCTTCTCCAGGCCGGTCCCGTAGAGATCCTCCGCGCGGGTGGTGAGGGACGACGAGCCGGAGGACGGCACGGGGCGCCCCCCGGACGGGGCGAATCCCGGCGGAGCGCCGCCGGCTCCGTCCCGGCTTCGCGCGGCGAGCTCGGCCAGCCGTCGTTCGATCACCTGCAGCTGGGTGTCCTGGCGCCGCGAGCTGGCGATCACTCTGGCGAGCGCGTTCTGGAGCTCGTTGACCTCTCCCGCGGTCCGCGCGACCTGCTCCTCGAGCTGGACCTGGCCCGGCGCCGGGCGGGCCGCGGCAGGCTCCGGGCGCTCCGGCGCGGGGCGCTCGACCACCGCTCGTTCCGGCTCGGGCGGCGTCGGGCGGACCACCGTTGCCGCGGGCGGCGCCGGAGAGGCTGGCTGGAGAGCCGACGGCATGAGCCGCTCGAAAACGCCGCATCCCGCCAGCGTGAGGGCGAGGAGCACCAGGCCTACCGCCTCGCGGGAGCGCCTCATCGCGGCTGGCTCCGGTTGACGCGCACCTGCCGGACAGGCCAGGCCAGGGCGGTCGCCTGCAGCTCCAGCACGGCGCTGGCCTCGCGGCTCACCTCGAGATGCACGAGCCAGGTCCACGGCGTGAAGCCCTCGAGCGGGGCGTAGGACCTCGTGATCTCGCCTCCGGCGAAGACCGGCCGGCCCCGGGACAGGTCGAGCGCGAAGACCTGCTGCCCGAGCACCAGGGTCCCTTCGCTGGTGACGCAGAGGACATAGTGGATCGTCTCGGGGGGCGTGGCGCGGGAGAGCCGCGCGGCATACACGCGCGACGGAAGCGGCCGTTCGAGGCCCGTGAGGAGCATCTCGATCGTGGTATACGCGACCGGCGCCGTCACCCACGCCGTCAACTCGTTGTCCCCCGCCTCGATCAGGATCCGATCCGCCGGTGGCGCGTCTGGCGCCGCCGCCGTGACCTCGGCTGGAAGCAGGGCTGGAAGCAGGGCTGGAAGCAGGGCTGGAAGCAGGGCTGGAAGCGCGGCAACCCCCGCGACCAGGATCAGATTCCAGAGCCACGCCATCATTCCGCGTCGCCAGGGGAACCCTGGGTCGCCACCCAGCCGCTCCGTCCCGCCACGCGGCCGCGGCGCACCGGAGCCGTCTCGAAAGCGTCGTGCCCGGCGTCGAGCGCGTCGAGCGCGTCGCGCACCCGCGACACCGCCACACCCAGCCGGCGGGCTCGATCGAGGAAGCTGCCGAACTGGTCGAGCAAGGCGCCTCCCTCCACCTCGGCGTGGAGCGTGAACACGTTCAGGCCGGGGCGGAGTGACGCCTGGAGAGCCAGGGGGATGTCGCGAGACCGTCCGAGCAGCTCGTCCATGGTCGGCATCGTCGTCGGGACCTGCACGGTCCTCAGCACCCCATCGCCGACCCGGGGCCGGAACGGCGCGCGCCCCCGGACGTCGCTCGCGTACCGATAGCCCAGCTCCTCCTGGATGGCCAGCGCCTCGCCGGTCGTCCGCCATCCCGGCGCGGCACTCGACTCGGGCGCGCGCCCGAACACCGACTCGAAGGCGCACCTGGCCGAGGTCAGGTCCTGGCGGATCCGTGCCGCGGGGAGCCGGTGGACGCGATCCTGCCAGCCGGCGTGATCGAACCCGTGCGGCGCCACCTCGTGTCCCTCCGCGGCGATCTGTCGGAGGAGCACCGGGCTCCCCGCTCCGACCAGTGTAGCGCGGAGCAGGGTGCCGGAGAGCAGCGTGCGGAGGCCGTAGAGCCTGAACGGGTTCGTCCGCACCATCTTGAGGACGAAGCTCGGCCGCCACACCCGCCGGATGGCCGCTCCGGACCGATCGGGCCCCATCGTCACGAAGAACGAGGCCGCGACGCCGAGGCGGCGGAACAGGTCGAGCAGTCGCGGCACCCCGACCTCGAGCCCGCGGCGCGTGTCGACGTCCACCCGCAGCGCTACTGTCGCTTGAACCACTCGATGGTCCGCTCGAGCCCGCTGGCGAGCGTGATCGCCGCCCGGGTCCCGAGGACCTCGTGCATCCGCCGGACCGCGGGGACGCGCCGGGGGATGTCCTCGTAGCCGCGGTCGTACACCGACTCCTCGGGCACGAAGATCACCGGCGAGGCGGACCCCGAGAGTCTCACCATGAGCGCGGCGAGGTCGCGGATCGAGACCTCTTCCTCGGAGCCGACGTTGATCGCCTGGCCCACGGCCTCCGGCCGGAGCCCCGCCTGGACCGTCGCGGCCACCGCGTCGTCCACGTAGGTGAAGGCCCGCGTCTGCGATCCGTCTCCGATCACCGTCAGCGGGTCGCCGCGCAGGAGCTGGCCGAGAAAGATCGTGACGACCCGCCCGCGGTCCATCCGGTCGAGCCGCGGCCCGTACACGTTGAAGTACCGCAGCACGACGACGGGCAGTCCCATGCGTCCGAAGGCGAAGCAGAGGTGCTCGGCCGCCGCCTTCGAAGTCGCGTAGCACCACCGGTCGATCCGGGTCGAGCCAAGCACGCGGTCGCTGTCCTCGTCGAACGGCACCGCCGTGTTGCGCCCGTAGATTTCCGACGTCGAGGCGAACACCACCTTCCTGCCGTGGCGGAAGGCGGCGGCCAGGACGTCCTGCGTGCCGTTGATGTTCACCGTGAGGACCTGGTACGGATCGCCCACGTAGTGCTCGACGCCGACGACGGCCGCGAGGTGGTAGACGAGGTCGGCCCACGCGACCAGCCCCTCGAGGATGTCCCGGTTCAGCACCGACTCCCGGATGAGCCGGAAGCGGGGATGCCCGCGCAGGTGGCGTACCTTCGCGTCCGAGGCCGGGTCGAGCACGGTCACCTCGTCGCCACGGTCGGTGAAGGCGTCGGCGAGGTGTGATCCGATGAATCCCGCGCCGCCGGTGATGAGGACCTTCATCGTCCGCCTCGCGGCGCCGAGAGATGGCTGCCGAGCACGGCGCCGGGTCCCACCCCGCTCCGCCGCGCCCACAGGTCGGCGGCCTCCTCGGCGCCGCCGGCGGGCTGGACCCTCGTGAGCAGCAGGATTCCGGCTCCCGTGGTCACGGCGACGCCCAGCCCCGGACGGATGTCGATCACCGTGCCCGGGCAACCGCCCGGTGCGGGCCCCGCGGAACCAACCCTCGCCATCCACAGGAACAGACGCCCGGCGCCGTCCCCCACGAAGGCCCCGGGGAACGGGTGAGTCACCGCGCGGATCATGTTGGCGATCCGGTCGGCGGTCCATTCCCAGTGCACCCGGCCGTCCTCGGGCCTCCGGCGGCCGAACCACGTCGCGCGCGAGGCCTCCTGGGGCATCCGCGGCGCCGTGCCCGCGAGGACGGCCGGGTAGGCGTCGAGCAGCAGGTCGACGCCGGCCTTGACCATCCGCTCGTACAGCGTGGGCGCGGTGTCGTCCGGCTCGATGTCGACGGCCACCTGCGCGACGATGTCGCCCGCGTCGGCCTCGGCCGTCATGTGGTGGAGCGTCACCCCGGTCCTCCGCTCGCCATTGACGAGCACCCAGTTGAGCGGCGCCCGCCCGCGGTAGGCCGGAAGGAGCGAGCCGTGCAGGTTGAGGGCGGCGATCCGCGGGAGCGCCAGCAGGCCCGGCCCGAGGAGCCGCCGGTACCACACGGAGAGGATCACGTCCGGCTCGCACGCGGCCAGGTGCTCGACCAGCGCGGGAGTGTCCGGCGACGCCGGGGAGAACACGGAGCACCCCCGAGCCCGGGCGATGGCGGAGACCGACTCGAACCAGTCCCCCTCCGCCGGGTCGTCACGATGGGTGACGACCGCGACGACGCGCTCGTCCCGCGCCAGCAGGGCCTCGAGCGCGCGCGCGCCGAAGGTGTGGTAGGCGAAGACCGCCCAGCGCGCCGGGCTCACTCGAGGATCTCGCTGATCACGTACCGCGGCCGGCGCCTGACCTCCTGGTAGATGCGCCCGACGTACTCGCCGATCAGCCCGAGGGCCAGGATCTGCAGGCCCACGAAGAAGAAGAGGAGGCCGAAGAGCGTGAACACCCCCTCGACCTCGGGGCCGACGAGGAGACGGCGAAGCCCCAGGAACAGGGCGAAACCGAGCCCGATGGCCGCCACGAGGATTCCCGCGAGGCTCACCGTCTGGATCGGGAGCAGCGAGAAACCCGTCAGCAGGTCGAAGTTGAGCCGCAGGAGGCCGAGCAGGCCGTACCTCGACCGACCCTCTCGCCGCCGCGCGTGACCCACGGGCACCTCGGCGACCGATGCCGCAAAGGTGTTGGCGAGGGCCGGGATGAAGCGTGAGATCTCCTGGCAGGACACGATCTGGTCGACCACGGACCGCCGGTACGCGCGCAGCATGCACCCGTAGTCGCGCATGCGAACGCCGACGGCGGCCGAGGTCGCCCGGTTCATCGCCCACGAGGCCGCGCGCCGCAACCAGGGATCGTCGCGGTCGACGCGGCAGCCGCCCACGACCTCGACCCCCCCGGCGATGCGCGCGAGGAGCCTCGGGATCTCCTCCGGCGGATTCTGCAAGTCGGCGTCGAGCGTGACCACCACGTCGCCCCGCGCGCGCTCCATTCCGGCGAACACCGCCGCGTGCTGGCCGTAGTTGCGATTGAAGCGCACCACGCGCACGGCCGGATCCTTCGCGTGGAGCGCCCGGAGGATCCCGGGCGAGCCGTCGGTGCTGCCGTCGTCGACGAAGACGATCTCGTAGGGCTGGCGGGCGTCCTTCAGGGTCCGGACGAGTCGCTCGTGCAGGTCGGCGAGCGTGCGCGCCTCGTTGTACACCGGGATCACCACCGACAGCTCCGGTCGCGCGGTCACCGGCGGGCGGCGCGGGGCGCAGCGAGGACGGACCCGCTCCGATCGCGCGGGTCGATCGTCCGCCCGGGGGCCGCGGGTCCAGGAGAGCCGACGCGGCGGCGCGTCACGGGGCTGCTCACGAGACGACCCCGGGGGCGCACACGAGGAGGCAGTCGTTGTGGCCGCCGAAGCCGAACGAGTTCGAGATCGCGGCGCGGATCGGGACGGCCACCGGCGCGTTCGGCACATAATCGAGGTCGCAGTCGGGGTCGCGCACCTGATAGTTGATCGTCGGCGGCGCCGTCTGGTCGCAGATCGCCAGCACCGTCGTGACCAGCTCGATCGCGCCGGCCGCGGAGATGGTGTGCCCGATCATCGACTTGGTGGAGCTGACACGGAGACGCGGGGCGTGCGCCCCGAAGACGCCCTTGATGGCGGAGGTTTCCACCCGGTCGTTCATCGGCGTCGAGGTGCCGTGGGCGTTGACGTAGTCGATGTCGGAGGGGACCAGGCCGGCGTCCGCCAGGGCGCCCCGGATCGCTCGGATGGCGCCGCGGCCGTCGGGCGCCTCGTCGGTGATCCGGTAGGCGTCGCACGCCGTGCCGTAGCCCGCGAGCTCCGCCAGGATGGGGGCTCCTCGCGCCCGAGCGTGCGAGGCCTCCTCCAGGACGAGGAAGCCGGCTCCCTCGCCCATCACGAATCCGTCACGGCGCGCGTCGAAGGGACGGCTCGCCGACTCCGGCGTGTCGTTCTGCCTGGAGAGAACGCCGAGGAGGCAGAAGAGCTGGACCTCGATGGGCGACACGATGCAGTCCACGCCGCCCGCGAGCGCGAGGTCGACCGTGCCGCGCCGGATCGCCCGCAAGGCCTCGCCGATCGCCTGGGCCGACGAGGTGCACGCGGTCTGCACGGTCATGGCGGGGCCCTCGATCTCGAACCGGCGGGCCAGGCGCGCGGCCACGTACTGCGGGACGATCCGCTCGAAGTGGTCGAGCGGCGCCCGCCGGGCGAACTCGCGGACGAAGCCCATCGGTGTGATGGAATCGCCCTCGCGGCGGCTCGCGTAGGCCATCGCCCCCAGCTGCCGCAGATCATGGCGTTCGCCGCTGGTCCCGACGAAGACGCCAGCCCGCGTCCCGGTCGCGACCGCCTGCGCGGACGCCCGGAGGACGGCGCCCAGCGCGGCGTGGACGCCCACGACGACGCCGCGCGGCTCGAACCCGTCCAGCCCCGACTCCCGCCGGAGCTCTTCGATCAGGCCGGGATCGGTCAGGCTCGCCGCGATCTGCGTCGGCAGCCCCGCCGGGTCGAAGTGGGTGATCCGCCGCACTCCGGACACACCCGCGAGGACGGCCTTCCAGAACGCATCGAGCCCGACACCGACCGGCGTCACAACGTCCATCCCCGTCACGACCACCCGCCGC
>CAZWXA010000080.1:7739-12266 GCA_964637755.1 uncultured bacterium
CGTCACGCGAGAAGCGAGTAGCCGCCGTCGACCACGAGAACCTGACCCTGGATCCCCTGGGCTGACGAGCTGGCGAGGAAGTGCACGACGTCGGCAACGGCCTCGGCGGACACGAGAGCCCCGCCCGGCGTGCGGGCGCGTGCCGCGGCCAGGAGGGTATCGCCACCGGGCATCGCGCGCCACACCTCGGTCTCCACGGCGCCCGCCGACACGGCGTTCACGGCGATGCCGCGCGGGGCGAGCTCGACCGCGAGATAGCGAGTGAGCGCTTCGAGCGCCGCCTTGGAGACTCCGATCGCGGCGTAGCCTGGGATGACCCGCTGGCTGCCGAGGCTCGAGAGCGAGACGATGCGGCCACCCGGGCCCATGAGCGGAACCGCCTGCTGGGCGCACAGCAGGAGCGGTCGGGCGTTGGTGTCGAGGACCCAGTCCCAGTGCTTCGCCGAGAGCGCGAGCCCGTCCCTGAGCACCCCGGAGGCGGCGTTGTTCACGAGGACGTCGAGATGGTCCGTCGCGCGGCCGATCTCCGCGAACATCCGCTGGATCTCGGCGGGTTCCTTGAGGTCGCCCTGCAGCAGATGGGCCGAGCCCCCCCGCAGCTCGACCTCGCGCGCCGTCTTCTCCGCAGCCTCACGGTTCACGAAGAAGCTCACGAAGACCCGGGCACCGCCCTCGGCGAAGCGAAGCGAGATTGCCCGGCCGATGCCCCGGCTGCCGCCCGTCACGAGCACCTGGCGCTGGCTCTCTCTCACGGGAGAAACCCAGCGCCCGCCAGATCGAGCGGCCCCTGGCGCAGCACCCGCGTCAGCTCGCGCAGCCGGTCGGCCTGATCCCGCGACTCCGCGGAGGCGATGGCCTCGACGGTGAACTCCAGCGTGCCCGTCGCCACGGGCCGCCCGTCGACGCCGGCCGAGGCGCCCACCGTCCACGTGCTGTCCGCGCGCTCGCGCCGCTCGCATCGCACCTCGAGCTGATCCCCGGGGCGCACGAAGCGACGGAACGAGGTCCGGGACACCCGATGGAGCCGCCCCACCCGCTCGAACGAGTAGCTCACGCCGATGAGGATCTGTGTCGCCTGCTCGAAGGCCTCGATGATGAGCGCCCCGGGGAAGACGGGGCAGCCCGGGAAGTGGTCATCGAAGACCTCCTCGCTCGCGCTGACGTTCTTCAGGGTCACGATTCCGCGGCCCGGCTCGAGCGAGAGGATGCGATCGACGAAGACGAAGCGCACGACGCTGCCCGCCCGCCGGCGTCAGGCCCCCGTGGCGAGACGGGACGCGGCGGCGATCCGCCCCGAGAGATAGTCGCCGAGTGCCCGCACGGTGAAGCGGTTGAGCACCTCGTCCACTGCCGTCGGCGAGTGGAGGTTGTCGACGAGGTGGCCGGCCAGCCCGTCGGGCTCGATGTCCGAGAGGTCCAGGCCCATCCCGTCGAGCTCGACCAGGAGCCGCTCCGCGAGCGCCAGCGCCAGCGCTCGTTCGTCGCCGTCCTCTCGAGTGACGCCACGGGTGTCCCGGAGGTGGTCGAGGACCGCGGCGACGGTTGACGGGGCGATCGTCCGCAGGGCCTCGGGAGCCACGGACACGCCATACCGTGCCTCGATCACCCTGGCGAGCATGCCGAGACCGCGCCACTCGACGACCCGATCCTGGATCAGCCTGGCCGGGAGATCCACGCCGAAGGTCTGCTGGCACTTGAAGCTGATGTCCAGGAAGTCGATCGACTCGGCCCCGAGATCCCTGATCAGGGACGCGTCGCCGGTGACCAGGACCTCGTCGACACCGAGCGACTCGACGAGGATCTTCCCCACCGTCGCCCGGATCTCCGCGGGCGTCCACACTTTCGTCGTATCCGGCTGCATGCGCTCTCCCGGGCCTTCTCAGCCCATTCCGCCGTCGACCGCGATCACCTGGCCCGTGAGGTAGCCCGCCTCTTCGGACGCCAGGAATACCGCCAGCGATGCCACCTCCGCCGGCTTTCCGGGACGCCGCATCGGAATCAGGTCACGGATCCGCGTCGCGGCCCCGAGGAAGGGGCGGCTCATGTCGGTCTCGATGAGGCCCGGAGCGATGGCGTTCACCGTCACGCCGCGAGGGGCCAGCTCCGTCGCGAGCGCCCGGGTGAACGCGTTGACACCACCCTTGGAGGCGGCGTAGTTCGCCTGGCCGCGCACCCCGCGCGCCACCGTCGCCGAGCTGACGTTGATGACCCGTCCCCATCCGGCCGCGATCATCGGCCGCGCCGCCCGCCGAGAACAATAGTAGACCGCGTCGAGGTTCGTACGGATCACCGAGGACCACTCGTCCTCCGACATCTCGGCCAGGAGCCCGTCGCGGATGATGCCCGCGTTGTTGACGAGAACGTCCAGTCGCCCGCAGCGCTCCACGACCGCGTCGACCAGCTCGCCCGCGGGGCCCGGCTGGCTCACGTCCGCCTGGTGAAGGAACGCGTGCCCACCCCCGCCCTCGATCACCCCGAGCGTCTCCTTGGCGCGCTCGTGCTGGCTCCGGTAGTTGATGCACACCGTTGCGCCCGCTCGCGCCAGCGCCTCCGCGATCGCCCGGCCGATCCCGCGGGACGAGCCCGTCACGAGGGCAACGCGCCCGCTCAGGTCAATGCGCATCGGCCCGTTCCAGGACCAGCGCCGCGCACTCGCCGAACAGGCCGATGGCAATCACGAGACTTCGACACGGAGCGGAGGGGAGCGCATCCGAAACCCTCGAAATAATGGAAGGGATGATACCGTGGCGCATGACGGTCGAACAAGCCAGAATTTCGACCGGGCTCGACGCGGCGCCGAGATCGCCGTGGGCCCGCTTCATGGAGAGGGACACCGTGGCACCGGCCGCCGGGCCGAGTACCCGAGCGAGCGCGATGCGCTCCCCCTCGTCGTGGGCCTGGGCCCCGTCGCCGTGGAGCGCGACGAGATCCGGCAGCCTCCCGGCCTCGCCGACGGCCTCCCGGATGACCCGGGCGAGGCGCCCGGCGAGACGGGGCGCCTCTTCACGGGGGGCGAGGAGCCCATCGCCCGCTGCCAGCGCGAAGCCCGTGACCTCCCCGTACACGGGAGCGCCGCGCGACTTCGCGCGCTCGGCCGACTCGAGCACCAGGACACCGCTCCCCTCTCCGTGGACCGTCTCCGAGGCGGCTCCGCCGTCCGGCGGGAGCAGCCCGAGGCCGGCCGACGTCGCGAATACCAGTTCGTCGAGCTGGGCGTCGCTCCCGCCGCAGAGCGCCACCTCCAGCTCTCCCTCGGCGATCATCCGGTAGGCCTGGCCGACCGCGTGCGCTCCACCCAGGGGCCCTTCCGTGAGCGCCCGGCAGAGCCCCTGGGCGTCATGCGCGATGGCGAGGTGGCCCGCCGTGAGGTTCGGGAGCGTCTTGAGCGAGTAGTCCAGGGGGTTGATGCTCCGCATGCAGAACGCGTTGGCGAGGGACATGTCGAGATTGCCCGGCGAGTCCCGCGACTCGGCCGCGATCAGGTACTCCGTCATCGACGCGAGATCCCAGCTCGACGTGTTGACCCCGAGCAGGACCCCGAAGCGCCCGGGATCCCCCGCGCCCGTGGCGAGTCCGGCATCCTCCATGGCCAGCGAGGCGGCGAGCATCGCCAGCAGCGTGGCGCGATTGTAGAGCTTCTGCTGCTTTCTCGGCAGGACGTTCAGGTGCGGCGCGAGCAGGTGCGGGGCGATCTGGGCACCCCGAGACGTTGGCAGACCCAGCGCCCCGAGCCTCGCCACCGGAGCGATCGCGGTACGCGCGGCCGAGAGCGCCTCCCAGTGCTGGTCGATCCCGACGCCGAGGGGCGACACGAGCCCCCGGCCGGTCAGGACCACGCGCCGCGCGCTCACCAGCCCGCCTCGTACCTGATCAGCGCCGCCGGGGAGACGCTCACGCAGACGTAGAACAGCCGCGCCTGCGCCACTCGCTCCTCGCCGGCGTGGACTTCGCAGCGCGCCTCGGCCATCACCGGAGACCCCGAGTCAGAGACCCCCGCGAGCTCGGCCGCCGCGCGGAGCGGGACGCCTGGACGGGCGGCGGCGGCGAACCGGCACTCCTGCACCTTCAGGAGGAGCGGGAGATCGACGGCACCGAGGTGACGGAAGATCAGGTAGCCGCCGGTCATCACCAGGAGCTCGAGGACGAGCGAGTTCGGCACCCGCTGTGCTCCCGCGGGCCCGGAGAACGCGTCGTCTCCGGGCTCGAAGGTCTTGGAGACCTCGATCCGTGGCGCCGGACCGGCCTCGAGCGAGAGAACCCGGTCGATGAATCGATAGCGCATCAGGCGGGATGCAGGAGGACGACCGCGATCGCGAGGTCATCGGTATGCGACAGCGAGACGGACCCCCTCACGAGACCCTCGCGAGCCAGCGCCGCGAGCACGGCTCCCCGGAAGACCAGGGCCGGCGTCCCCGCCGCGTCGCGCGTCACCTCGATCTCCCGCCAGGTGAAGGCACCCGCCAGGCCCGTGCCGAGCGCCTTGAGCACGGCCTCCTTGGAAGCCAGGCGTGCCGCCAGGTGCGTCCA
>CAZWXA010000081.1:0-12078 GCA_964637755.1 uncultured bacterium
CGTCCTGGAGCCCCTTGAGCACGCCGTCCTGCGTGGCGGCGTCGAGCTCGGCGAACCTTGTTGGTGGCCGCGATCCCGATGCGGTAGAGTGACCGGCACCGGCGTCGTCGGCAAGAACTACGCGTGGCACGCGGGCCTCCCGTACGTGCTCATGCACTTCGACGGGGACGCGCACATGAACCCGTTCATGGGCGCCGGCGCGCTCTGCACGTCGATCGCCGATCTGGCGAGCGACAACTTCGACCACAAGGACCTCGGCTTCATCGGCGGCGCCATCATTCAGGCACTGGCGATGGGCTGGGGACCGCTCACGTTCCAGCCGACGCCGGCCGGGACGCCAGGGTGGGGCTCCGCGTGGAAGCGGGCGGTGGCCCATTACTACGGGCGTTCGCTCCAGCTCGTCGGGCTCCACGACCATCTGTCGTATCGCGGCAACTACCTCTCGCTCGATCCCATGTACCGGGACTCCTGGGGCAACCCGCTCCTCAGGCTCACCTACGACTTCTACCCGAACGAGAAGAAGCTGAGCGAGTTCCTCGTCAAGGTCGGCGAGAAGATCGCCCGGGCGATGGGCGCCAGCAGCTTCGGCAGCTATGGCCTCGGGGAGCATTTCGATGCCGGAGTCCCGTACGGCATCATCCATCAGGTGGGCGGCGCCATGACCGGGAGCGATCCCTCCAACAGCGCCGTCAACAAGTACCTGCAGAGCTGGGACGTCTCCAACCTGTTCGTCGTGGGCGGCAGCGCATTCCCGCAGATTCCGGTGTTCAACCCCACCGGGACCGTGGGCGCCCTGGCGTACTGGACGGCGGACGCGATCAAGAACCGGTACCTGAAGAAGCCGGGGCCCCTCGTCTAGGCCCGCACCTGGGGTGGGTCGCGGCGCGCCCGCGGCCCACCTGGCTTCCCTGGCGCACCCGCCTCCATCTCGCTCCTCGAGGCGTGCGCGGTGGGCTCCCCCCGGCCCCGATGACCTTCAGGTCTCCTCCGTGGGACAGGAGCGTCGACCGACACCTCGGCGCTGGTCGGGCTTTGGTAGAGGACGACCCCTCGGCGCGCCGGGCCCCGGTGGCAAGCCTGGGGCGGACACGCCCCGGGCACGCCCGGGCGGCTGCCGCCACGGTGTGCCTGGCGGCGGGCGGAGTCGTGACATCTGATCAAGCCCGGCTCGGCCTTGCTCGTATGCATCCTGGATGCATAATGGTCTGCACATGAGAACCACGCTGAACCTTGACGACCGTCTGATCCGTGAGGCCGGGCGCCTGACCGGGCTCCGGGCGAAGACCGAAGTCATCCACGAGGGGTTGCGCGCCCTGATCACCCGAGAAAGCGCTCGCCGGCTCGCAGCCCTCGGGGGAAACCTGCCGGCCGCGAAGGCACCGCCGCGCCGACGCGCGCGCCGGCCACGCTGATGCTCGTCGATACGTCGGTCTGGATCGACCACTTCCGTCGCTCACATCCGGCCCTCGTCGCCGCGCTCGAGCGGGGCGACGTCGAGTGCCACGACTTCGTCCTCGGCGAACTCGCGTGCGGCACGTTGTCTCGCCGCGACGAGGTGCTGGCGCTGATGCAGACCCTGCCACGGATCGCCCCCGTGACCCATGGTGAGGCGATGGCACTGGTCGCAGAACGCCGCCTCTGGGGGCGTGGGCTGGGTTGGGTTGACGTGAACCTTCTCGCCGCCGCCCTTGTCGCCCGCGCGCACCTCTGGACCCTGGATCGCAGGCTGCGGAAGGTGGCCCACGACCTCGATCTCGCCTGGGAGCCCGCATAGGGCTCGGTGACCGCTATCCTTGCCGCGCGAAGGGGTGTGCAGGCCGGTGACGCCGCGCAGTCGCGCGGGGGAGCGGAGGGCACAATGAATCGGACCGCGGACCGGGCGAGCGCGGAGCGGCTGCTTCGCGCGTATCAGGAGCAGGAGAAGCGGTTCGTGGAGCGCCGCTTCCCCCTTCGCTTCGAGCCGGAGCTCCCGGCCATCCGGGAGCTCTACAGCCAGGCCAAGGGGTTCCGCTGGAACCCCGAAACCGACATCGCGTGGAGCCGCCTCGACCCGGCGAGCTATTCCGCGGAGACGCGCGAGGCGGCCCGGCTGACGTGGAGCCGGCGGGCCTGGGGAGCCTATTCGGGCCTCGGCGAGAGCACCGCCTTGCTCATCCGCTTGTGCCTGGAGTCGGGGGCGGTGGGCATGGACGCCAAGCTCTTCCTCTCCTTCCGCCCTGCCGAGGAGGCCAAGCACCTGGAGACCTGCTACATGCTGGCCGAGTGCCTGGGAGGCTACGTCCCCGACCCCGGTGATCCGGCCCTGCGCCAGGTCAACAATCATCCGTTCGCCCAGGCCGCGCTCGATCCGGACCTGCCCGTCGAGGCGTTCGTCGCCGCCCTCGGCGGGCTCGACGACCAGCTCGACCTCAACCTGCACCAGAGCCATCTGCAGCACGCCGAGAACGAGGTCGTGCGACAGGCGATCCGCCTGATCGCCTCGGACAAGCAGCGCCACGTCATGTTCGCCTGGGCCTTGCTCGGCAGCCGACTGCCCGCGCTCGACGCTCGCCGGCGATCCGAGGTGGCGACGGCGGTCCAGGACCTGCTCGAGCACGCGATCCTGGCTGGCTACCGGAACACGTGGCTGCTTCCGGCGGGCAGCCGCGACGCGTGGCTGCGGGCCGAGGAGGAGACCGCGGCGCGCGGGCTTGGAGCGTCCACGGCGGCGCAGGAGCGAAGCGTGCTCCGCGCCACGGTGGCGCAGGTGCGCGAGCGACTGGCGGTGTGGGAGCTCGTGCTCCCGCCGGTCACCCATCCCGAGCTGGGAACCCTCTGACAGGAGAGCGCGATGCTGATGGAGAAGGAACGCACTGGCGCCTACCTCCCGGAGGATCGCTATCCGCTGCCGCTCCGGCCGGCGATGCCGGACGTGTGGGCGCTCTGGCAGCGGGCGAAGACGCTCGAGTGGGACCCGCAGACCGACATCCCCTGGGAGGAGCTCCGGCCCGAGCGCTATACCCCGGAACAGGTCCTGGCTGCGCGCATGTACTGGAGCCGGCGCACCTGGGGAGAGTACGGGGCCATCTCCGAGAGCCCGGCGCTCCTGCTCCGCTTCTGCCTGGAGAACCGACCTTCCGACCTGCGCTTCTTCTTCACCATGCGGACCATGGAGGAGGGGCGGCATGCCGAGGCCTCGTGGCTGATGGCCGACCGGCTGGGCGGCTACTTCCCGCTGCCGCAGAACCCGCCGACGGTGAGCGCGGTGGGCACCCACGGGGTGCGCCGCATGGCCTTCGATCCCGACACCTCGCTCGAGGGCATCTTCGCCAGTCTCGTCTGCGCGGCCGAGGAGATCCTGATCGACGTCTTCAAGGCCACCGTGCACAAGGCCACGAACCCCGCCGTGCGGCGCCTGATGGAGCTCATCCTGCGCGACGAGGTGCGCCACATCGCCTTCGGCTGGCACTGCCTGGATGCCTGGGCGCCATCGTTCACGCCGGAGACCATCCGGAACATCGAGCGCGCCGTCATCACCATGATCGAGAACGTGGAGTTCCGGGGCTACCGGAACCTCTGGCTCGCCCTCGAAGGTGGCGACGCGACGCCGGCCGAGATCGACGCCGACCGCATCTCGTGCGAAGCCGGCCTGGGCGGCAGCACGCCGGAGGACGAGACGCGGGTGTTCCCCGAGTTCCTCCGGAAGATCCGGGCGCGCATGGCGCCCTGGGGCGTCACCATCCCGTTCTTCGAGCACCCGCGTCTCGGCACGGTCTAGGTGAAGTTCATCGGCGACCGCCTCCTCCGCAAGGAGGATTTCCGACTCCTCCAGGGGCGCGGGCGCTATGTCGGCGACATCGCGCTGCCCGGGATGCTCCACGCCGCCATCCTCCGATCGCCGCATGCTCACGCCCGCATCTGCGCCGTCGACGCCGAGCGGGCCCGGTCGGCTCCGGGGGTGGCCGCAGTCTTCACCTTCGCCGACCTCGGGGCGGCGGCCCGCCCGCTGCCCGTCATCCCATCTCACCCGGCGCTGCGGGCGAAGAACTTCCACCTGCTGGCCGGCGACCGGGCCCGGTTCGTCGGCGAGGCGGTGGCGGTGGTGCTGGCCGACAACCGCTACGCGGCCGAGGATGCCCGGGAGCTGATCGGGATTGCGTACGAGACGCTGCCATCGGTGCAGGACCCGACCGACCCCGGGGCCGGTCGGGTCCACGACGACATCCCGGACAACCTGGCCGGGCGGGTGACGCTGTCCCGCGGGGACGTCGAAACCGCGCTGCGCACCGCGCCGCGGGTGGTCCGCGAGCGGCTCACGGTCGGCCGCGGCGGCGGTCAGCCGATGGAGACCCGCGGCCTCGCCGCCGAGTACAACGCGATGGCCGGCCTCCTCACCGTGTGGGCCTCGTCCCAGGTCCCCCACCAGCTGCGCCAGGTCATCTGCGAGCTACTCGGGCTCGAGCCGCACCGGGTGCGCGTGATCGCCCCCGACGTGGGCGGTGGCTTCGGCGCCAAGCTGATCGTCTATCCCGAGGACGTCCTGATCCCGCTCCTCGCGGTGCGGCTCGGCCGCCCGGTGCGGTGGCTCGAGGAGCGGATGGAGCACATGCTCACCGCCACGCAGGAGCGCACGCAAGTGCACGAGGTCACCGTCGGCTTCGATGGCGAGGGCCGCCTTCTCGCCCTGCGCGACCACTTCGTCCACGACACCGGCGCCTACACACCGCGCGGGCTGGTCGTACCACTCGTGAGCGCCTCGATGCTGCCGGGCCCCTACCGCCTCCCGAGCGTCGAGGTGACCTTCGAGAGCGTCTACACCAACCGCGTCCCGGTCACGCCCTACCGCGGTGCCGGTCAGCCCCAGGCCGTCTTCGTGATCGAGCGCGTGCTCGACCTGGTGGCGCGGGAAACCGGACGGGACCGGGGCGCGGTACGGCTCGCGAACCTCGTGCGGCCGGAGGAGATGCCCTACGACGTCGGCCTGTCCGACTACCGGGACTCCGGCACCGTCGTCTACGACAGCGGCGACTACCCGGCCGTGCTCCGGCGCGCGCTCGAGATGTCGGACTACGAGCGCCGGCGCGCGGAGTGCGCGCGCGGCCGCCAGGAGGGCCGCCCGCTGGGGGTCGGGATGGCCTGTTACGTGGAGCTCACCGGTGTCGGGCCCTTCGAGGGCGCGGTGGCGCGCGTGGACGCGGCGGGGCGGATCACCGTGTTCACGGGCGTCACCTCGCAGGGGCAGGGGCTCGAGACGACGCTGGCCCAGGTGGCGGCCAGCGAGCTCGGGGTGACGCCACACGACGTGACCGTGGTCACCGGCGACACGCTCGGCATCGAGCAGGGGATCGGCACCTTCGCCAGCCGCGCCGCGGTGGTGGGCGGCACGGCCGTGGCCCTCGCCGCGCGCGCCCTCCGCGCCAAGGCCGCCCGGCTCGCGGCCCACGTCCTCGGCATCGCCGAGGAGGAGGTGGAGCAGGAGGGGCTGGTGTTCGCCGAGCGCAGCCGCCCCGAGCATCGAGTCGATCTCGCCCGGCTGGCGTCGGCCGCGGCCACGGCCACCGCCGCGCACGGCGTCGAGCCCGGTCTGGAGGCCACCAGCTATTTCCAGCCCCCCGGCATGACGTATTCCTGCGGTGCCCACGTCGCACTGGTCGAGGTCGATGTCGCGACGGGGAAGGTGGCGCTCCTCGACTACTGGATCAGCCACGACAGCGGTCGCCTCATCAACCCGATGATCGTCGAGGGCCAGATCCAGGGGGCGGTCGCGCTGGGCATCGGGAGCGCGCTCTTCGAGGAAGTCCGCTACGACGGGCACGGCCAGCCGCTGGCCGGGACGTTCATGGACTATGCGCTGCCGCGCAGCACCGACATCCCACCGCTCCGGATCGAGCACCTGGAGACGCTCTCGCCGCTGAACCCGCTCGGGCTCAAGGGCGTGGGCGAGTCCGGCACCCTCCCCGTCGCGGCCGTGCTCGCCTCCGCCATCGAGGACGCGCTGGCCGGGCGCGCCATCGTGATCCGCCAGATGCCGCTCACTCCCCGCAGCCTGATCGCCCTGCTGAACCCCGGGATGTGAGCCAGACGCCGCTCGCGAGCTAGTCGGTGAGCGAGCGGTAGATCTCCACCTCGGCTGCGCCCTCGGTGAGCCCCTCCTTCTCGCGGCGCTCGCGATAGGCGGCGAGGTGCGGCGCCTTGCGGTGGGCGTCGAAGGCGGCGTCGTCCTTGTACTGCTCGTAGAAGATGAAGAGGTCGGGGTCCTTCGTGGACCGGTGCGGGCGGTAGATCAGGCAGCCCGGCTCCGCCTTCCGCACCGCCGCCACCTGCTCCTCGAGGAGCGCCGCCAGCGCGTCGCCCTTGCCCTTCGCCGCCCGGATCTTCGCGACCACCGTGAGCACGTCAGCCATCGCTCTCGCTCTCCTTCCCGCCCCCGTGGACCGCGGGCGGCATCGGACGTTCACCGTGTCTGTCTGGTCTTCGGGCCTTACCCCCCTCTGAGCTCTCGCAGCCGTCGGTTCACCGCCGTCATCCGGTCGTTCATCTTCTCCGACAGCCGGGAGGCCCTGGTCGGCCTCTTCTGGGCCGGCGGTCTGACCATTGCCGTCGTGGGGGTGTGACAGTAGACACACCCGGTTCTCAAGCCGTGCTTGCACTCGCTCATGGGACCTTCACTCTCCTTGCTCTCAGCATACCGGATCGAGAGTGGGTCCGGGGCCGCGCTCGCGGTACTCGCACCGTCTGCACCGCCCAGCCGGGACGGGTCCGGAGCGACCGGAAGAGCGGGTCCTCCCGGTAGACCTCGACAACGTCCGCGTGACGGACGTTGGCGACGGGCATCGGCAGGACCCCGCTCGGGCAGACGTTCGTCTTCCAGATCACGATGAACGGCGCCCGGTCGAACGGGGTCATCGAGTCCCCGCCCCCAGGGGCGGGGCGGCGGGCTCCGTGCGGGCGCCCCGGGCCAGGTGGAGGACGGTGCGCACGAGCGTGGCCACGAATCCGACGGCCCCCGCCGCCACCGCCGCGCCGGCCACGCCGATCCAGGCGCGCGCGCCCGCCGCCACGCCCCCGGCGAGGGCGAGCACGCCCCCGGTCAGCAGCGCGTACGCGAGCCGCTCCATCGGCGGCCACGAGAGCTGCGCCAGGGTCGGCACCGGCTCCTTGCCGACCCGCGGGCCGTACACGCGGAACCAGACGAGGAACGGCACGATCTCGAGCATCATGCCGACGATCGTGAGCGAGACCCAGCCGCCGAGGGCGAGGACGGCGTATGCAAGCGCCGCCCGCGGGCCCCCGAGAAGGCTCCCGGCGAAGGCCAGCCCCAGCGCTGCTGCCGGGACCAGGCACGCCGTCCCCGTCAGAGCGAAGCGGAGCCCCCAGTCCAGGGTGGGGCGCTTCCGCGCACGGACCATGCGCAGCACCCACGTCGCGTGCGCCCCCAGCGCGGCGCCCACGGCCAGGGCCCCCGGCACGAGGAGGACGGGCTCCACGAGCAGGCCCGCCACCACGGCGGGAACGCCCAGGCCCAGTCCCCACAGCTGGAGCCGACCGGGCCACCCGCTCGGCTCGGGGGCCAAGAGGAACATCGGGTACACGCGAGCTGACACGCCGACCACCACCGGGGCGATCCAGCCGAGGAGCGCCAGGTGGAAGTGGGCGTGCAGGGTGGCGAGGAGGTCGCCGGCGAAGAAACCCCAGAGCCGGTTCGCTCCCAGCGTGAGACCGAAGAGGACGGTACCCGCCAGACCCACGAGCGCCAGCGCGAAGCAGCGCGCCGTGAACGTCCAGCGGGGAATCCCGCGGAGACTCAGCCCCACGTTGACCACGTGCGCCGTCATCCCGAGGCCCACCACACCCGCCGCCCAGACGAGGCCGTTCCACCGGGCGATCCAGAAGTGCGCCACCATCCCGATGACGCCTCCGACGAAGATGACGAACTGCCACCGCGCCAGCCGCTCGCTCCACAGGGGCCGCTCCAGCACGAGAGGGATGAGCTGGTAGCTCGCCCCCATGACGGTGAGGGTGATCCAGCCGAGCGCGACCATGTGCGTGAGCGCCACCACGCGGGGGTGATAGTAGTGCGCGGCCAGTTCGCCCGAGAGCCACGGGACGCCGAGGGCCGCCAGAACGAAGGCGACCGCCGCCCCCAGCAGATAGCGGAGCGGGAGCGTCGGAGACGGCGTCTTTCCGTCCTGGCCGCCCGGGGAGCGAGCCGGGATCACGCGGGGACGTTCACCGCCTCGTCCACCGCTCGCAGCAACGTCTCGATGGGAACTCCAGCCGAGGCGGCGGCCTGGGTCAGCGTCAGCTGGGCGCCGCAGCAGTGGTTGATGCCCAGCTCCTTCATGACGGCGAGCGCTCGGGGCGAGCGGCGCGAGACCTCGTCCACCGTCAGGTCCGGGGTGATGGCCGGCACCGGAGGCCCGGATCTGGCGATCCCGACCAGCCGGCCCTCGGGCGCAGTCGCGCCGTGATGGCATCCGCACGCGTGATCCATGTGTCCGTCCCTCCTCGGAAGTCAGCGTACGCGGCGCCGGTGGACCCCCGTATGACCCGGGTCATAGGCTGTTCCCGTCTTCACTCGGTGCCGCTGGGGGGGGAGGAGCAGGATGGCGTGGGCCGTGCTCGCCAGGAAGAGCCCCACCGTGAGCGCGTTGAGGAGACCACCCCACGCGCGTCCCGCCAGCCAGGGGACGAGGTCACCCACCACCCGGACGAGCAGGGTCAGGTGCAGGAGGACGAGGGGGACATAGAACGTGGAACGGAACCGCACGGGCAGCCCGAGCACAGCCGGGAAGATGATGGGGGCATGACCGAAGATCATGGCGAAGACGAAGCCCAGGAAGAGGGCATGCAGCAGCGCGTCATAGCGCGCTCCCGCCTCCACCCCGCCGAAGAGAACCGCCAGGACGCCGCCGATCCCCAACCACACGTAGCCCGAGAGGAGACAGAGGGCGACGAACCGCGGGAGGCCCGCCTGCCGAACCGTGCGCCGCGCGACGTCGTGGCGCGCGAGCCACGCCGCCAGCACGACCAGCCCCGCCCCGGCCAGGCGCACCCCCGCGTCCGGCGCGACCACGCTCCCGGCGAGCCCGGCGGCGAAGAGGCCGACGGCCACGAGAAAGGCCGCGCGGCGCGCGGCCGTCAGACGCAGCATCCGCGCCAGCTCCAGACGCTCGCCGGCGATGGTCAGCACGAGAAAGCCCACCCACCAGAGCACGATCCGGTGGATCGGCCAGCGCGCGAGCCACAGCGCGTTCCCCACGAGCCACGCCCCCGCTCCCGCCGCCATCGTCCCTGTGAAGAGGGCCGGCTGTCGTCTCAGGACGACGACGAAGACGGCGACCAGCACCAGGCTGCCCGCGGATAGTGCCAAGGGAGCGAATGGACCGGACCATCCACCCAGCCCCGTCAGGAGGGTGAGGGTCCCGAGGCCCGTGAGGAGCGGCCCCGCGTAGGCCCAGCGGTCGCCCAGCGCCACCGCGCGTTCGAGGCCGATGAGGGTCCCCAGGAAGCCCGAAACCATGAGCGGCCCGTGGAGAGTCGCGAGGGGAACCCCCGGCGAAGGCAGCGTCCAGCCCAGGCGGACGACCCCGCCCCACAGGCCCGCCAGGAGGGCCACCATCCCCGGGACCAGCAGGGAAAGGCGGAAGACCCTCACCCGAGCTGCCGGTGCGCCGCCTCGGACATCATCTCCGGCTGCCACGGCGGATCCCAGACCATCTCGACGCTCACGGATCGCACGGCGGGCACGCGGCGCCGGATGGCGTCCTCGGCCGCGCTCGTCAGGTAGGCGTGGAGCGGGCAGGCGGCGCTCGTCATCGTCATCGTGACGCGGGCCTCGCCGTCGCCCACCTCCACGGCGTAGACGAGCCCGAGATCGACCACGTTGATCCCGAGCTCGGGATCCAGCACCTCGCGGAGGGCGTCGAGCACGCCGTCCCGTGTTGCCGTCACCCCCTCGCCTTCCCGATCTCGGCCCGTCATGTGCCGGGTATCCCTCGGCGCCGTCCGCCCCGGGGCCGCGGACCTATTTCGCTTTCGGCTTCGGAGCGGGCTTCCGGAGGGAGCCGAGGTAGGCGGAGATGTCGGCCAGCTCCTGACCGTTGAGGATCGGCCAGGAAACCGCTTGCTTCTGAGCCTGGGCCTCCATGAAGGAGCTGTGATTCCACATGCCGGCGATCAGGCTGGCGGGGGAGCGCACGACGTCGGAGGTCGCGAAGTCGGCGGAGACCTTGCCGCCCTTCCCGCGCACCGAGTGGCAGCCGAGGCAGCCCTTGTTCTGGACCACCTGCTGACCGCGCTGAGCGCTCGCCGTCTGATCGAAGTAATGCGACGTGTAGACGTGGGCGAGGATGTCGGCCATCTCCTGGCCTGTGAGCTTTGGCACCTCGATGCCGCGCTCCTTCATCTTGGCCCACATAGCCGTCCCGTGGTTCCACATGAGGGCCGCGAAGCGCGTGAGGCTCACGTGATGGCCGGGCCGGCCAAGGTCGGCGGCGACCTGGCCGCCCTTCCCGTTGACCGCGTGACAGACGACGCATCGTTTCTCGCCGAAGATCTTTTCACCGCGCTCGGGGGTACCGGGGATCACCTGCGCCGTCTCTCCGCCGGAGTCCTCCGCCGTCGCCACGATGTACGCAACGAGATCCACGATCTCCTTCCCCTGGAAGGCCGGGCGCGGAATTCCCATCGCCTTCATCGTCTCCGCCATCTGCGGGCCGTGATTCCACATGGCGGCGGCGACGAGCACTGGGGAGTTCGCGCGCTTCATGGAATCGAGCGCCGGCCCCACGCGCCCGCCCTTGCCGCCGACCTCGTGGCACTGGACGCATCCCTTCTGCGCGAACAGAGTCCCGCCGGCCTTCGGGTCGCCCAGCTCGTCGTAGTACTGAGCGGTGAAGAGAAAGGCGATCAACTCGGACAGCTCGCGGGCGGTCAGGGTTGGCCGCTCGATCTGGAGCTCGCGCATCCTGGCGCCCATGCGCGGCGCGTGGTTCCACATCGCGGCGCCAAGCTCGAAGAAGCTCTTGCCCGTCTCGATCCGGCCGAGATCGGGTCCGACACCCCCGCCGAATCCCCGAAGGGCGTGGCACTTGCCGCATCCCTTCTTCGCGAACACGTCGAACCCAGCGAGCATGCCCCAATCGGGTGCGAACGGTTGCGTCGGTTGTTGCTGCGCCCGCGCCGGCACGATCGTCGCGAAGAGGAGCACGACCAGCCCGACGCCTGCGCTCGCAACCCGCCGTTTCTGTCGCCTCATTGGTGCGTTCTTTCCGTAAAGCCGCCGCCTCCTCTCCCTCCCGTCATCGCGATCGTCCGAGCGACTGGAGCCACGCCGCCAGATCCGCCATCTCTTCCGGGCGGAACTCCGGCCACCCACCCTTCTTCCCGCCCGGGCCTGGGAGCGGGACGACCGCGTGGTTCCACAACGCCGCGATCACCGCCGCCGGCGATTCGAGACCCTTCGTGCTGGTGAGATCGCTGGCCGCCTTCCCGCGCTCGCGGGACGCGCCGTGGCAGCGCAGGCACCCTTTGTCCTTTGCCAGCCTCTTGCCATTGCTCGGGTTGCCCGGCTCCGCGAAGTAGCGGACCGCATAGAGGTAGGCGACGATGTCGGCCATCTCTTCGGCTCGCAGCTGGGGGATGGCGATGCCCCGCGCCTTCATCGCCGCCACCATGGCCGGCGCCTTGTTCCACATGGCCGCCGAGAACTCCAGGAGGCTTCGACGCACGCCGCGCGCGACGAGGTCCGGACCCACCCGGCCACCCTCGCCGCCCACACTGTGACAGGCGATGCAGCGCTTGTCGGTGAAGAGCCGGCGCCCCGTATCGGCGCGCCCGGGCAGCACGTAGACCGGCCCCTCTCGGGGGCCGGCGGAGGCGGGGACGAGATAGGCCAGGAGGTCGTGCAACTCCGGGCCGATGAAGGCGGGCCGCTCGATGCCTTGAGCCGTCATCGCCTCCGTCATCTGCGGCCCGTGGTTCCACAGCGCCGCGGCGACAAAGAGCGGCGAGCCGAACTGCTTGAAGAAGTCCAAGCTGGGGCCGACCACTCCCCCGGAGCCACCGACCTGATGGCACTTGATGCAGCGCTTCTCG
>CAZWXA010000082.1:0-8621 GCA_964637755.1 uncultured bacterium
TCGATGCCGCGGTCGTCCACGATCTTGACGGCCGCGCGCTTGTGGGCGCCCGCCTCGAAGGGTAGTGAGACCTCGTCCGCCATGGGGAAGAAGACCTGGCCAGGGAAGAGGCTGCGGCTATCGTAGTCGGGGTCGAGCTGGTAGAAGTCAATGGCTTCACGGAGCGGCGGGTTCTCCTCGGCGCTCTCGAAAAGCGAGCCCTGGACGGGCGCCGGCGTCCCGTTGCGGCGGCGCACGGCCTCGACGATGGTCTTGGGGTCGATCCGCTCGCGGACGTGGAGGGAGACCGTCGGCAGCTCGAAGGAAGTGTGCTCGACCTTGCCGGCCCAGGTCAGCGTAGGGTCGAGGTGCGGGTCGTAGGCGTAGCGATTCTTTGGCGAGTCTCGGTCGGTGACCTCGGTGACGAGCCCGACTGGCGGGTTGTTCCTCCGCTGCTGGCCCTCGTGGTTGTACTGCTCGATGCGCCGCTTGCTGGTGACCGGCTTGTCAGTGCCCTTGCGTGATCGAGCCATTTCGCCTCCCGGACGCCGCCCGCGCTTGCCGCTTGACCGGGTGTGGGCATGATCGTCTTCCGCGCCGCTCCGATCCTGCCATGCGGCCGCGCTCGGCAGCGAGAGGTGGTCGCGGGCAACCGATTCGAGGGCGACAACTGCGTGCCGCGCGGCCTGCTCGTCAGTCTACTCCTCTCCCACCGTGCCCGTGGCGGCGGTGGCTGCCGATGGACTCGACGAGGAAGGTGGAGGCCGCCCGGGAGGCCTCAGCTCCGGCCGAGGGCCGCCATGACGCCGCGGCGGATGAAGGTCACGCCGATGGCGGCCAGGAGCAGGTTGAAGACCTTGGCCACGGCGCGCGAGCCGGCCTCGCCGAGCACGCGCTCGACGAGGACTGCCCAGCGGAGCACGACCCACACGATCACGAGGTTCAACGCGAAGGAGATGAGCGTCACGCCGTGGCCCTGGGTACGCGCGACCGTGAGCAGGGTGGTCAGGACCGCGGGGCCGACGATCATGGGGATGCCGAGCGGGACCACGCCCAGCCTGGCCCCGGGCTGGCGGAGCGGCTGGTCCGGATGGACGAGGTCGTAGATCGACAGCACCAGGAGGAGCGTGCCCCCCGCGATCTGGAAATCACCGACGCTCACGCCCAGGAAGTTGAGGACGGCGTCGCCCACCAGCAGGAAGCCGAGGCCGATCCCGGCGGCGGTGAGCGTGGCCTCCAGGACGAGCCGGCGCCGCCCGGGCTCGTCGAGACCGCTCGTGATCCCGAGATAGATCGGGACCAGGCCGACGATGTCCACGGCGACGAACAGGGGGATGAAGGCGAGGAGGAAGCTCCGCACCGTCCGTGACTCTAGCACGGTCCGGGCGCACGGAGGACGTGCGTTCCGTGCGATGCGCGGCCTTGATCCGTCGCCGCGGCCGGGCTAGGCTACGTCACCGTGAGCGAGACCGCGCGACCGGCGACCGGACGTGGAGCGAGACCGTGAGCGGCGAGTTCGTCGACTCCCTGCGCCGGCTCCGCATCGACACGCGCGAGCGTCACGACGAGATCCGGCGCGATCCCGACGGCTACTGGGCCCTCGCCGCCGCGGCGCTCGACTGGCACCGTCCGTGGCACGCGACCTTCGAGCAGCATCCCGAGCGGCCGTGGGAGTTCTCGTACTTCAGGGGCGGCCTCGTCAACGCGTGCGAGAACGCCCTCGACCGCCACGTGCGGGCCGGGCACGGCGCGCGGGCGGCGCTCCTCTGGGAAAGCGACCCGGCCGATGCGGCCGGCGACTCCGCCGAGCGCCGCCTCGTGACGTACGCGGAGCTGCTCCGGTCCGTGAACGCGTGCGCGGCCGCGTACCGTCGGCTCGGTCTGGGCAAGGGCGACCGCATCGCGCTCTATCTCCCCAACATGCCCGAGACGACGGTGGCCATGCTGGCCGCCGCGCGCCTCGGCATCATCTACACCGCCGTGTTCCCCGGCCTCTCGGCCGGCGAGCTCCGGTATCGCATCGACGACCTGGGCGCGACCCTGGTCGTGACGAGTGATGTCGGGTACCGCCGCGGCGAGGAGCACGCGTACAAGGCCGAGATCATCGACCCCGCCCTCGCGGGCTCGGCGGTCCGGCAGGTGCTCGTGGTCGACCGGAGCGGCCGCCGCGCCGCCGACCTGCAGCCGGGGCGTGATGTCTGGTGGGACGAGCTGGTCGCCGGCGAGCACGATGTCCCCTGCGAGCCCCTCGATGCCGAGCACCCGCTCTTCGTCCTCTACACGTCGGGCTCCACCGGGAAGCCGAAGGGCGCGGTGCACACGACGGGCGGCTACTGCGTGGGGCTCCTCGCGACGATGCAGGCGGTCTTCCACGCGCAGCCCGGCCGCGACGTCCTCTTCACCTACGCGGACCCCGGGTGGATCACCGGCCAGTCGTACACGACCTACGCTCCGCTGCTGACGGGCATCCCCACCGTGCTCTACGAGGGCGTGCCGGATTACCCGAAGCCGGACCGGTTCTGGCGCATCATCGAGCGCCACCGCGTCACCCTCTTCAAGATCGGCGCGCCGGGCCTCAGGCTGGCGATGCGGTACGGTGCCGACTGGCCGCGGCAGTTCGACCGCTCGTCGCTCCGGGTGGTCTGCTCCTGCGCGGAGTCTCTCGATCCCGTGGTCCAGGCGTTCGTCGAGGCCAACATCGGCCCTCTCGTCAACGCGTACTGGAAGACCGAGGATGGGGGGATCCACTTCGCGCCGCTCCCGGGCGTGTGGCCCCAGCGGCCGGACGCCTCGACGCGGCCCCTGCCGTGGACGACCGCCGACGTGCTCGAGGCCGACGACGCCGGCAAGGGCTATCTCGTCACGAAGACGCATCCGCACATGATGCGGACCCTCTGGCGGGATGCCGCCCGCTACGTCGAGACGTACTGGTCGCGCTTCCCCGGCTGGTTCCTCACCGGTGACTTCGCGATCCGATCGACGGACGGCTACGTCCTCGTCCCCGGGCGGAGCGACGACGTGATCAAGATCTCGGGCCACCGGATCGGCACGCGCGAGGTGGAGGAGTGCCTGATCCGCCATCCCGCGGTCGCCGACGCGATCGCCATCGGCATCCCGAACCCCCAGGACCCGAACACGGACACCGTGGTCGCCCTCGTGGTCCTTCGGACCGGCGCGACGCCGTCGCTCACCCTCGACGCCGAGCTGGCGCGGGCGGTGCGGGAGGGCAAGGGCGCCGTGGTGCGCCTGGAGGAGATCTACTACGGCCGGGCCATCCCGCGGACGAAGAGCGGCAAGAACCTCAGGCGGGTCCTGAGGATCGTGGCCCGCGCGTCGCGGGAGGAGCTGGCCCTGTGGGCCCGACGGAAGGCCACACCGGATGTCGGTGACGTGTCGACCCTGGAGGACTGGGACGCGATCCACGCGGTCGTGGACGCCGTGGCGAACCGCCGCGCGATCGGACGGACGGAGACGGTGGTGACGGGCGACCCGAGCGAGATCGACATGGAGTGGTGGGGGCCGGACGCGCACACGCTGCCGATGGGGGCGGCGTTTCGCCCCGGGCTCGATCCGCTCCCCTCACACCAGGAGGTGTGGGCGGTCCTGAAGGATCGCTGGGGCCGCCCGGCCCACGGCGAGCCGAGAGCGGCGCTGCGCCGGGTGAGGACGCGCGTGTCGGCCATCGGCCCCAACGAGGCGCTGGGCTACGTGCTCTTCGCGGGCCTCACCTATAACACGATCTTCGCGGCCCGTGGCGTCCCCGTCTCGGTCTTCGACCTGCACGACCGCGATCTGCACGTGCCGGGCAGCGGCGCCGTCGTCCTGGTGGCGGCCCTCGGCAGCGAGGTCGCGCGCCAGGGACGGCTCCGGGTCGGCGAGCTGCGCGTGCTCTACCCGGGCGTGTCCGACCTGCTCTCGCCGAGGGCGGGCGAGGACCCGATGCACGCGGACTTCAGGATCCAGGGCTACGAGACGCCCGAGGGCTCGTTCGCCCAGTTCGTCCGCTGCCAGGCCCCGCAGCTCCTCGACCACTCCGAGCGCCTGACGCTCGCCGAGGGCGCGTCGTTCATGCTGGATCTCGAGACGGTCTACAAGGCGCTCTACGACGTGGCGGGGCTCCAGCCGGGCGAGCGGGTCTTCGTCGAGGGAGCGGCCGGCGGGACCGGCCTCTACGCGGTGGCCTGCGCGGCGCTGCGCGGGGCCGTCGTCACGGGTCTCGTGTCGACCGAGGAGAAGGGGAAGCTCGTTCTCGCCCGGGGTGGGCGCGCCCTCGTCAACCGCACGACGCCGGAGCTCGCCGGCGCGTTCGCGCCGGTTCCTGCCGATCGCGCGGACCGCCAGGGCTGGGCGGAGGCCGGGCGGCGTTTTCTCGAGATCGTGGGCGAGAGGAACGACGGCGCGCCGATCGACGTCGTGGTGTCGTCCGTCGGACGCGATCTGTTCCCCCGGATGATCGACCTCCTGGCTCGGGGCGGCCGGATCGTCTTCTACGGCGCGACCAGCGGCTACACCCTGACCTTCGTGGGCAAGCCCGGGGCGGCGGGAGCCCGCGAGATGTACCGCCGCGCCGGGCTGCGGCCGAACGAGGGCGTGCTCGTGTACTGCGGCGTCCGGGGTGTCCCGAGCGGCATGGCGGGCCGTTCCGGGGAAATCGGTGGGGACGGGCCCGCGGTGGCGAGATCGGCGCCCGACGACCCGGGCTCCCCCGACCCGCGCGAAGCGCCCGAGGAGTCGGACCCCACCGGCATGGATGCGATCCGTGCCGCGCGCGAGTTCGGGGCGCGGGTCGTCGCGGTGACCCGGAGCGACAGACAGGCCGCGCGCCTGCAGTCGGCGCTCGCGGTGCAGGGCGTCGTGAGCCTCGAGACGCTCGCGCGAAGCCCCGGGTTCCGGTGGCCGGAGACGATGCCGGACGCCGACCGCGATCCCGACGGCTACCGGGAGTACCAGGAGTACACGCTCAAGCCCTTCGGCCAGGCGATCGGCCGCCTGCTGGCGACCCCGGACAACCCCCGCGGCCATCCCGACGTGGTCGTCGAGCGCGCGGGCCAGGACACGCTCGGCGTCAGCGCCTTCCTGGCGCGGCCGTTCACGGGGCGGGTGGTCTACCTCGAATCGACCGAGGGCGAGCGCCTCTCGTTCTACGCGCCGAACGTCTGGATGCACCAGAAGCGGGTGCTTCTCCCGACCTTCTCGATCCTCGGCAGCCATCTCTCCAGCGCGCATCAGGCCGAGCAGGTCGTGCGGCTGATCGACAGCGGCGCCCTGGCCGTTCACCCGCCGCGAATCCACCCGTGGGAGGAGCTTGCCGAGGCCAACCAGGCCATCTACGAGAACCGGCACGCGGGCACGCTGGCCGTCCGGGTCGGCGCGAGTTCGGCGCTCGACCCGGCCCGGACGGCGCGGCAGGTGTTCGAGGCGTGGGGCTCGCGGTTCGTCGACGGCAAGCACGTTCGCCTGCGCCTCGATCCGGTGCGTCCGGGCTTCCCCGATCTCGTCGCCCTTGTGACGATCGACTCGCCGCCCGCCAACGCCATCGGCCGCGCGACGCTCGAGGACCTGGAGCGGGCCGTCGACCTCCTCGAGCAGGAGCCGCACCTGCGCGCGGCCGTGCTGACCGGCGCGGGTTCCATGTTCGTCGCGGGCGCCGACATCCGCCAGCTCCGTGCCCTTGCCCGCGCGGAGGAGGTGGAGGAGTTCGCCGGCCGGGCCTCCCGGCTTTTCGCGCGGATCGGGCGGATGCGGGCCCCCGTGATCGCGGCGGTCGACGGGTACGCCCTCGGCGGCGGCAACGAGCTGCAGATGGCGTGCGCCTACCGCGTCGCCTCGGCGCGCGCCGAGTTCGGCCAGCCCGAGATCAACCTGCACCTGCTTCCGGGATTCGGCGGCACGCAGATGCTGCCGCGGCTCGCCGTCCGCCGCGCGATCACCTCCGGGGGCCAGGTCTACACGCTGCTGATCGAGGCCCTCGCCCTCCTGCTCGACGGGCGCCGCCGCTCCGCCGGCGAGGCGCTGGCACTCGGCCTCGTCGACGAAGTCGCGCCGGCCGACGCGCTGTCGCGCGCGCTCACGGTCGCGCGCGCGATCGCCCTCGGCGAGTTCACCGGTGTCCTCTGGTCGCCCCTGGCCCACGGAGACACGATGGCGTTCCCGAACGCCGAGCGGGACCCGGAGATCCAGCGGCTCCTGGCCCACCACGTGAGGATCCCGCGGTCGGAGGCCACCCGGGCCGTGCTGGTGGCCGTCCGGGCGGGCTTCGTCGAGGGGCTCGAGGCCGGTCTCCGCTGCGAGCTTCGGGAGTTCGGCCGCCTGGTGGCCTCGGACGACGGCCGAGCCGGCATCGATCGCTTCCTCGCCCGCCGCTCGCTGCCGTTGCCGGCGCGGCGTTCCAGGTAGGCCGAGTAGGCATCGATGGCCAGCAGGCGTGGTCGGGTCTGCGGTACAGTTCGGGGGTGTCGCGGTCCGTGTGCGGAGCCGGGACGACCAAGCGTCCTCGATCGAGGACGGAGGAGCCAGTGACAGATGATCGACTATCAGGCCATCGAGCAGACGCTGACCGGTTCGCTGGGGCTCGCCCGCCGTCCGGTCGCCATCGCGTTCAGAGACGCGCCCCCGGCGGGGGTGACCAGGTTCGCGGGGCAAGAACCGTCCGGCTGCAGCTTCTGGCGCGTGGCGGCGGCCGGGCGCACGTTCTACACGGTGCCCGGTGACCATCACAACTGCGCGATCGGAAGCCACACGCACGCGATCCCGCTCTCCCCGGAGCGCGCGAGGGAGCTCGACGAGACGCTCGGCTTCATGGCCGGGATCGGCTACATCCGGATGGAAGAGGTTCCGTCGATCCCGCGGCTTCCACGGACACCCGGCGCCGTGATCTATGCCCCCCTGGGCGAGACGCCGGTCGATCCGGACGTGGTCCTGTTCGCGGGCCGGCCCGGGCGTCTGATGCTGCTTCAGGAGGCGGCCACCCGGGCGGGCGTTGCCGCCGCCACGCCGGCGCTGGGGCGGCCCACCTGCATGGCGCTTCCGGCGGCGCTCAGCCTGGGCGTCGTCGCGAGCACCGGCTGTATCGGAAACCGTGTCTACACGGATCTCGGCGAGGACGAGCTGTACGTGGCGGTCGCGGGGAAGGACGTCGCGCGGGTCACCGACGAGGCGGCGACGATCGCCGAGGCCAACGCGAAGCTCCTGGAGTACCATCGGCAACGGAGACAGGCGATCTCGACGGAGTAGCGGTCGCCGCGGCCAGCCGTGGCAGGTGATGGGGATGGAGTGGTTCTTCCTGGTGTGGGCCCTGGGCGCGCACAACGGTCATTCCTTCACGTCCAGGGTCGTGGTCGATCGCATCGTGATGCCGACGAAGAACGTGTGCGAGGCGGCGAGACGCGGGATCGAGGAGTACGCCGTCGGGGAGCAGGCGTTGCTCTACAACTACAGCCCCGGCCCGTGCGAGCCGCTCCTGCGCGGGCCTCGGACGAGCCCGACCACACCCTGCGCTGATTCGAGCGCGACGCCCGGCCGCGCCTCCGAGGAGACTCGCGTCACGCGCCGGTCGTCAACCAGGTGAGGCGGGGCTCCGTCAGGATCTGCTGCGCAGGTGCGTGGTCGAGCGGTACGCGCGCGGAGGGACCGAACGGTCGACGAGGTGCAGCGCTCCGAGTCGCGCCGTCCCCTTGGCGACTGCCGTGGCGATCGTGCGGAACGTCTCGCTGGACTCCTCGATGACTTCGCCGGCGTAGTTGACTATTCGCCAGCGCCACTCGGGCTGAGCGGGAGTCGAGATCGCCACCACCTGCATGGATCGCCTCCTGGCAAGACCTCAGGGGTCCGGGAGAAGTCGGATGCGCTCCGTACGCGAGCCGCCCACCGTCTGCCCTGGGAGCCGCCTTGGTCGCGGCACGCTCCCTACTTCTGGTGCACCGCCAGAACCCGGAAGAAGCTCGGCCCCCTCAGTGTACACGAGTCCGGCCGGGGTGCCGTCTTTCCGGGCCGGCATCGTCCAGAAGAAAAGTGCTTGACACGGGGCCAGGGGTGCGCTAATCGGTTCGAAAGTTTCTGAACTCGGCAACATTGCAACGAATCGGGCCGGGGCCGGGATCACGGGCGCCGGGCCGGGCAGGAGGGTGCGGCGATGAGCGACGAGGAGAAGAGGACCAAGCGACTCGCTCTGGTGGCCTCCAAGGGAACGCTGGACATGGCCTACCCCCCGCTGATCATGGCGACCACCGCCGCGGCCATGGGCTGGGAGGCCGGAATCTTCTTCACCTTCTACGGCCTGAACATCCTCGACCGGACGAAGCTCGATCGCCTGAAGGTCGCGCCCCTCGGCAATCCGGCGGCGCCCCCGCCCTTCGCGGCCGTGCCGATGGGTGTGCCGAACTTCCTGGGCGGCCTGCCGGGCATGACCGGTATCGCGACCGCCATGATGAGGAGCTGGATGAAGAAGGCCAAGATGCCCACCGTTCGCGAGCTGCTCGATCTGTGCATCGAGAACGACGTCCAGCTCTTCGCCTGCACCACCACCATGGGCGTCATGGGGGTCAAGCAGGAACAGCTCATCACGGGGGCGAAGTGCGCGGGGGCCACGACCTTTCTGAGCTACGCGGCCGACGCGGACGTGTCGCTCTTCGTCTGAGAACGTG
>CAZWXA010000082.1:8721-11933 GCA_964637755.1 uncultured bacterium
AGCGTGGCAGACCGGAGCGCGCGGCTCGAGATCTACCGGATGCAGGCGGAGATCGCCAAGGCGCTCGCCAACCCGGTGCGGCTTCGCCTCCTGGACCTGATCGGGGGCGGGGAGGTGCCGTACGGCGCGCTCCTCGACGACGTCGGCGTCTCGAAGGCGAACCTCTCGCAGCATCTGGCGGTCCTCAGGAGAGCCGGCGTGCTCTCGGTCCGTCGCGTCGGCGTCCATGTCCACTACCGGCTCCGGTTCCCGGAGATCAAGGGACTCTGTTCGGCCATGCGGGAGATCCTCGCCAAGCACCTCGACGAGCACGGCCGCCGCGGCAGGCTCTTGATGCGCGGCCCCCTGTAGCCTGGCGGGATGCGGAAAAGCGGACCAGTCCGATGAAACGGCAGGCGACTCGCGGGACCACTGATCCGCCGGGGCCCGGGCCTCTGCGGATCGTCCTGGAGGGTGTCATGGCGAAGGGAGACATCGCGTCCACGCTCGATTGCAAGGGGCTCCTGTGCCCCATGCCCATCATCAAGCTGTCGAAGGCGGTCAAGGGGCTCCCGGTCGGCGGCGTCGTCGAGATGCTCGCCACCGACCTGGGCTCGGTGCCGGACATGGAGGCCTTCGAGAAGCAGACCGGCCACCGCGTCATCGAGCGGTCCGAGTCCGGCGGCGTGTTCCGCTTCCTGGTGCAGCGGGCCAAGTAGCGAGCCGCGCCATGGCCGAGGACGTCAAGCGCATCCTCTACGTCCAGACCAGCGGGACGGAAAGCCCCGAGCGGAGCGGGACCGTGTTCTTCCTGGCCGCCGCGGCGGCGGCCATGGACATCGAGGTCTGGATCTACTTCACCCAGTTCGGGCCCACCTTGCTGCAGCGCGGCGTGGCGGAGACGCTCAGGATCAAGAAGGACGGCGCCACGCTGGGCCACTTCCTCGAGCAGGCCCGCGACCTCGGCGTCCGCTTCTTCGTCTGCCAGCCGAGCCTCGAGCTGAACGACCTGAAGATGGGCGACCTCATCGAGGGGGTCGAGATGATCGGCGGCGCCAGGTTCAACGACATGGCCCTCGACGCCGACCGGGTGATCTGCTTCTGACGGCGCGAGTGTCGCCGATGGCACTACCGGTATCCCCGGCGGACGTCTCCGCCGCCGAGAAGGAGCGTCTCTTCGGCGAGGTGACGGCGGACCCGCGCTTCGCCGACTACCTCTTCGGCTGTTACGAGTGCGGGATCTGCGTCGCCGTCTGTCCCTCCGCGAGGTTCTACGACTTCAGCCCCCGGCGCATCGCCCAGGCCCTGGCGCGCGAGGACGTGGAGCTGGTGTACGAGCAGATGAACGGGGAGATCTGGGAGTGCTCCCAGTGCTTCTCCTGCCTGCGGTGCCCGCGGAAGAACAATCCCGGCGGCCTCGTGACGATCCTGCGCGAGGTCGCGGTCAGGAACGGCCTCCACTCGGCCAAGGCCGCGCTCGAGGGGTACAGCCGGATCATCTACAAGATCATGTCGACCGGGACCCAGGTGTCGCCGGACATGATCCGCCCGGAGGCGTTTCCCGATTGGGGGCCGACCGCGAGGGAAACGGGCGAGAACCTGGCGCTCTGGCGTCGGGCGATGCCGCCCGAGACCATGCACACCACGTCGTCGTCCTGGGAGGTCGACGACCGGACGCTGACCGAACTCTACTTCATCTGGCACACCACAGGGGTCCTGGACATGATCAAGACCCTCGACGAGAGCCTGCACATGATCCTCGTCGACGTCATGGAAGAGAAGCTCGAGGACGCGGGCTACACGCCCTGACCCAGGCCGCTCACAGGGGGTCAGAGGCAAGACGGCCACGCAGATGGCCCCTTTTCAGGGGCCTGCTGCCGGGAGGAGTGCGATGGCGATACCGATCAACATCCCCGTGCTCGGGCCTGACGCCACGACGCCGAGGAAGGGGCAGTTCCGGCGGACGCCCGGCGATGCGCCCGAGGACCTGCGGGAGCAAGCCTTCGAGCTGGAAGCCCGCGGGGAGTGGATCGTCCAGCGCGTTCCCGAGCCGTGGATCGAACTGCAGACGAGGCACGGCCGCGTGAAGAAGGTTCCGCTCCAGCACACCTGGCACCACAAGTCCTGCGGCCAGTGCGGCCACATCCCCGGCTACTCGACCTCGATCTTCTGGCTGCACCGGAAGCTCGGGCTCGACTACGAGGACCCCCGGGACCAGACCTCGTGCACCGCCTGGAACTACTACGCGTCGGCCACGTCCAACTCCGCGGCGCAGGCGGCCGTCGCCATGCGGAACTTCGGCGCCGCGTACGAGACCGGCTACTTCCCCCAGATCCACTGCGCGACGAGCTACGGCCACTACAAGGAAGTCCGGTCCGAGCTGATCCACCACGCCGAGCTGCGCGACCAGGTCCGGCGCATCCTCGCCAGGATGGGCCGGCCGTTCGTGATCCCGGAGGAGATCGTGCACTACAGCGAGTGGGTCCACGCCGTCCGTCACGAGATCGCGAAGCGGAAGGTGCTCGACCTCGGCGGGATCACGGCCACCGTCCACCCCGCCTGCCACTACTACAAGCTCGTCCAGGAGGACGCGATCTACGATCCCGACGTCTACGGCGGCCAGCGGACGGCCATCGTGACGGCCGTGGTCGAGGCGCTGGGGGCCAGGGTCGGCGACTACTCGACCTGGTTCGACTGCTGCGGGTTCGGGTTCCGCCACATCCTGGTGCAGCGCGACTTCTCGCGCTCGTTCGCGGTGCAGCGGAAGATCGAGACGATGCGCGAGGAGGTCAACCCGGACGTCACGCTGACCCACGACACGGGCTGCGTGACCACGCTCGACAAGAGCCAGTTCGCGGCGCAGGCGCACCGCGGCGTGAAGGCGGCGATCCCCGTCATGTCCGAGGCTCAGTTCGCGGCGCTGGCGATGGGCGCCCATCCGTACCGGGTCTGCCAGCTCCACTGGCACGCGGCCGACTACCGTCCGCTCCTGGAGAAGATGGGCGTCGACTGGCGGGAGCGGTGGCGCGAGTTCGAGGACGATCTCGAGCGCCTGAAGAAGGAGCCCGGGACGGTGATGACCTGGGACGACGTGGACGCGGAACCGATCGGCGCCGTGGTGGCGCCCCATCCCGACCACGCCGCCCACGGCGGCCGCTAGCCCGGACCATTCATGAAGGGATCACCCGAGAGGCGGACGGGTCCTGTCGCGGCGGGCAGCCCCATTCGGCTCG
>CAZWXA010000083.1:0-11905 GCA_964637755.1 uncultured bacterium
GCGTACGTCCAAGTCTGGCCCTAGCAAGCCGCTGAAAAAGGCCCATCTGCGTGGCCGCCTGGCGTCTGGGCCTTCTCGATGGGCCTGCGGGTTTTTCCGCACCCTGCTAGGCTGGGCGCCGGTCGCGGGCTCAGGGGACCGCGAGCTGCTCGCGGGCATCACGCTCGGCGCGAGCCTCGATCGCGTCGACCTTGACGATGGGAACGATGAGCCAGCAGAGCGCCGTGAAGCCGGCGCCGATCAGGATCAGGCTCGCGTAGCCGAGCGAGTCGTAGAGAAAGCCACCAACGATCTGGGAGCCCTGGGCGCCCGCGTTGTAGATCGACATGAGCAGCGCGAAGAACGTGCCCTCCGCCTGCTTCGGGCACGCCTTCGCCGCGAGGTCCAGGAAGGCCAGGGTCGCGATCATGCTGATGCACCCGGTCCCCGTGTCGATGATCATCGCCGACAGCGGGCCTCGGTACGCGAGGTAGGCGAGCAGCGTGGCGACGCCGAGCCCGATCGCCCCGTTGAGGAGCCGCCTGAGCGGCACCACGCGCGAGAGCCCTCCGTAGAGGAGGGCGCCGGCGACGAAGCCGACCGACGAAAGGGAGTTGAGGGTACCGATGAACTGCTGGGAGAACTTCAGGATGTCGGTCTGGTAGTAGTAGAGCGGCGTGCCGAGGGACGGGCTGAAGGTGAAGAAGAGGATGAAGCCGGCGACCACCCAGAGGTCGCGCGACCGGAGCGACCGCCGGATGGCCCCCCACGCCACGCGGAACTGCCCCGCCTCGCGCCTGGCCCGCGGCTCGCGCAGCGCGATGAGAGCCATGACGAACGAGATCGTCGGGAAGAGCGCCGTCAGCAGAAAGGCGAGGCCGAGAACTCCGTGCTCGGTGAGCGCGCCCCCGCCGACGCCGACGGCGACCGACGCCGTGTAGATCGCGGCCCACTGGACCGACTGGAAGCCGCCCGTGAGGCGGAGCCGCTTTCCGTGCTCCACCATGAGCGCATCCGTGAGCACGTCGCTGAACGCGAGACCGAGGCCCATGGCCGTGTAGAGCAGGCAGATGCGGAGGGGGGTGTGGACGCCGAGCGTGGCGAGCGAGAAACCGGCGGCCGCCGCCAGCCCCGAGGCCAGCAGGAAGTAGCTCTGGCGACGGCGTCCGAAGAGGGGCACGGCGTCGGACAGGAGGCCGTAGACCGGCTTGATCAGCCAGGGGATCGCCGTGATGGAGAAGAAGCTGGCCACGTTCGTGGCCGAGTAGCCGAAATGGTGCTTCAGGGCGAAGGTGATGGCCTGGACGGGGAGGTGCCACATGCCCTGGGCGAAGTAGACGACCGCGAAGATGAGCGCGAGCCGGCGGGCCTCGCCGCTCCGGAATGGCGCGAGTGCCGTCTGGAGGAACCGGTGGCGCCTCATGCGGCAGCGGCCGGGAGGAGTTGGGCTGGGGCCACGGCGGCGCTACTATACGCTGGCGCGATGCGGCGAGGCGCGTTTCCTCGACGCCGCCCCGGGGCCCGGCCGCGACGGGGGCCGGTGAGGTCCGGGGAGGGTGTCGCCGGCGCGGAGATCCCGGAACAGCGTTCGATGACGAGGGGCGTGAGGCGGAAGCCATGAGATCGATATGTCCCCACGACTGTCCCTCCGCCTGCAGCCTCGCCGTCACCGTCGAGGACGGGCGCATCGCCGACGTGACCGGCGACCCGGAGCATCCGTTCACCCGCGGCGTCATCTGCGGCAAGGTCCGCGCCTACGCGGAGCGCGTCCACTCGGACCTCCGGCTCACGACCCCGCTGCGGCGCGCGGGGCCGAAGGGGAGCGGCGCCTTCGCGCGCATCTCGTGGGACGAGGCCATCGCGGAGATCGCCCGGCGCTGGCGCGAGATCATCGCCCGGCACGGGGCGGAGGCGCTGCTCCCGTTCTCGTACGCCGGGACGATGGGGCGGGTGCAGTACCACGCCGGGCATCCGCTCTTCCACGCCCTCGGCGCGAGCCGGCTCCAGCGGACCATCTGCACCGCGACGGCGTACGCCGGCTGGAAGGCGACTCTCGGCGCCGTGACCGGCAACGACTCGGAGCAGATGGTGGGCGCCGACCTCGTCGTCCTCTGGGGCCTCAACGCCGCCTACACCACCATCAACGTCATGACGCTCGTCCGGCGGGCCCGCGAGCGCGGCGCCCGGGTCCTCTGCATCGACCCGTACCGGACGCGGACGGCGAAGCAGGCGGACGAGCACCTGATGGTGCGGCCGGGCTCCGACGGCGCCCTGGCCCTGGCCGTGATGCACGTGCTGATCGGCGAGGGGCTCGTCGATCGCGAGTACGTCGACCGCGCAACCATCGGGTACGGGAAGCTCGCCGAGCACGTGCGGCAGTACTCGCCGGCGGCGATGGCGCCCGTCACCGGGCTTTCCCCCGAGGCGATCGTGCGCTTCGCCCGCGACTACGGCGCCACCAGGAAGACGTTCATCCGCCTGGGCATCGGCCTCTCGCGCCACGACAACGGCGGCATGACCTGCCGGGCGATCGCGTGCCTGCCCGCGCTGACCGGGGCGTACGGGGATCCCAGCGGCGGAGCGCTGCTCTCCTCGACGGACGCCTTCGGCCTCGACCCCGCCGTGCTCGAGCGGCCCGACCTGTTGCCGCGCCCCCTGCCGCGACTGATCAACATGATCCAGCTCGGCCGGGCCCTGACCGACGCGCGGCTCGCTCCGCCGCTCAGGGCGCTCTACGTCTACAACTCGAATCCCGCCGCGATCTGCCCCGACCAGGAACTGGTCCTGCGCGGGCTCGCGCGCGAGGACCTCTTCACCGTCGTGCACGAGCAGGTGATGACCGACACGGCACGCCACGCCGACCTCGTGCTCCCGGCGACGACGTCGATGGAGCACCTGGACGTCTACACGTCCTACGGCCACCTCTACCTCCAGCTCGCCGAGCCCGTGATCCCGCCCGTCGGCGAGTCGAAGTCCAACTGGGAGGTCGTGAAGCTGCTGGCGCGCGCGCTCGGGCTCGAGGACCCGCACTTCTCGAAGGGCCCCGAGCAGCTCATCCGGGAGTGGCTCGCGTCGGGTGACGGGAGCGTGGCGGGCATCACGTACGAGCGGCTGCGTGAGGAGCGCGCGATCCGCCTGAACCTGCCGAGGCCCTACATGCCGTTCGCCCGGGGCGCGCCGACGCCGTCGGGGCGGGTGGAGTTCTACTCGACGGCGCTCGAGGCGATCGGGCAGCCCGCGCTGCCGACCTGGGCGCCGCTCCTCGAGGGACCCGAGAGCGGTGAGCTGTTCCGGCGCTACCCGCTCCAGTGCATCGTGCCCCCGAACCGTTTCTTCCTGAACTCCTCGTTCAGCCAGTCGGCGCGCCTGCGCGCCCGCCAGGGGACGCCGACCGTCCTCCTCTCGCCCCGGGACGCCGCGGCCCGCGGCATCGCGGGGGGCGATCGCGTACGGGTCCAGAACGACCGCGGCTCCGCCGTCTTCACCGCCCAGGTCAGCGACGACACCCGCGCAGGGGTCGCCGTGATCGAGGGGGTCTGGTGGCACCGCTTCCAGCCGGGTGGCCGCGGCGTGAACGTCCTGACGAGCGATCGCGTCACGGACATGGGTGGCGGGCCCGCGCTCCACTCGAACCTCGTCGAGGTCGAGCGGGCCTGAGGGCGTATCGCCGTGTGGGCGCCCGCGCTGGCTTCAACTGGCGAGCCTTGACGAGCCTTGACGGGCGCGTCCCCGAGCTAGCTGCTCGACTCCGGGATCGCCCAGAGACCCGTCATGGATCCCCCAGAGGCCCATCACAATTGGGAGCAGTCTGGCCAACTCTCCGACCGGCTCCTGGACTTCGGTCAGTTCGCCCCGCGCCGCGGGGCGATGGGCCGGGCGGCCCCGCCCTCGCTTGCGGCACGGGCGCAGCGGATCGCCGACGGGACGCGGCAACTCACCTGAGGAGGACGGCGCGCGATGACTTTCAAGGACAAGTCCGTGTTGGTGACGGGGGCCACGAGCGGGATCGGCCGGGCGGCGGCGCTCAAGTTCGCCGCGGACGGCGCCCGCGTGGCGCTGGTCGGCAGGAACCAGGACACCCTGGACGCGACGCGCACGGCGATGGGCGCCGGCGGAGGCCAGGCGCTGGCGCTCCGCGCGGACGTCACCCGGGAGGACGACACCCGGCACGCGGTCGACGAGACGGCGCGCGCCTTCGGGGGCCTCGACGTCCTCGTCTGCGCGGCCGGCCTGATCGGCACGGGGAACATCGAGAGCACGACGCCCGAGCTCTGGGACCAGATGATGGCGATCAACGTGCGCTCGGTCTTCCGTCTCGTCCAGCTGGCCTTGCCGGCCCTGACCCCGCGCAAGGGCAACATCGTCGTCGTCTCGAGCGTCAACGGGCAGCGGGCCTTCCCGAACGTCCTGGCCTACTGCTGCAGCAAGGCGGCCGTGGACCAGCTCGTGATGTGCGCGTCGCTGGAGCTGGCGCCGAAGGGCGTCCGGATCAACGCCGTCAACCCGGGCGTGACCCGGACCAACCTCCACCGCCGGAGCGGGATGAGCGAGGCGGACTACGCGGCCTTCGTCGAGCGGAGCAGGACCACCCACCCGATCGGCCGCATCGGGGAGCCCGAGGAGGTGGCGGACATGATCCTCTTCCTGGCCTCCGACCGCGCGGGTATGATCACCGGGAACTGCGTCTTCGTGGACGGCGGCCGGCACAATACCTGCGCGCGCTGAGCGGAGCGACGCAGGCCTCCATCGCCGATCAGTTCTCCCTCGTACTGCTCACCGACTCCCGCTGATCCGAGAGGTGGAGTCCGGCGCCGCCGCCCGCCGCTCGACGGCACCTCGGCGAGGGCGCGCGGCCCGCGCTCACGACCTGCCAGGCCGTCGTCGACAAGCCACGCCTTAGCGGGTAGCCGAGATGACGGGTGTTCTCGGTCACCACACGATGGGTCCGGGCGCCCGTGGAAGGAACATGAAACTTCCGATCGAGCGACGACCGACTTGGCCACGTCCACGGCGATCGTCGTCTCCTTCATGGTGAGCTCCTCCCTGGTGGACTCCTCCTTCACGGCCTGAGGGTGGCGACAGCGACTCTGGCGCTCATGATGCCGCGCGCGTCGCGGGAGGAAAGCAGTAATTCCTCTGCGGCCGCGGTCAGTCCAGGATCGCGCCGCTCGATTCGAGGGCGGGTTCTCCGACGGGCGGACCGTGGGGTCTCGCGGGAGGCTGGCGCCACAGGAGCATCGCGGGCAGGACGATCAGTGACGCGGCAAGCGTGGCGGCCATGCCGAGCGTCAGGAGGAGGCCGAGCCCGAAGATGCCGCGGTGATCGGCGACCATCAGGCTGCCGAACCCGACGATCGTGGTCAGCCCGTTGACGAGCACCGCCATCACCGTGCTGCGGGCGATCAGGGGTCCCCCGTGCTCGCGTCCCTCCAGGTACCGCAGCACCACGTTGAGGCCGAACTCCGCGCCCGCGCCGATGATCAGGGGGAGCCCGAAGACGTTGCCGAGGTTGAAGGGCAGCTTGAAGAGATGCATCAGGCCGACCGTCCACAGCGTGCCGAGGACGAGGGGCAGCATGGCGAGGGCCGTCTCGCGGAGGTGGCGGATGATGAGGGCGCTCAGGAGGGCGACGAGCACGAACGCATAGATCGTCCCTTGCTTGTACGCCCGCTCCATGTACCGGATGGCCTCGAAGGTGATGATGGGCGTGCCCGTCACCTCTGCATCGACCCGGCGGAGGTCCGAGACGAAACGCTCGGCGCCCTCACGGTCCCAGATGTTCACCCTCGGGTGGATCTGCAGGAGGAGCCGCCCGCTGCGGCCGATGAACTTCCGCCTCAGCTCGTCCGGGACATCACCGAGCCCGATCGCCCGCGGATGCAGGTTCCGCTGGAGCTCGCGAACCTTGCTCGAGAAGTCCCGGTAGACCTGCTCCTGGAGGTGGGTCAGGGCGGGCTCCGAGACGTCGCGCTCGAGCCGGCGGAGCTTGGCGGCGAGGGCGGCGGTCGCCTCGCGGATGGTGATCACGTCGTCGCGGTCGGGGCCGGGCGGGGCCTCGGCGGCGGCGATGTCGAAGCGACGGCGGAGGGTCTCGAGCGCGGCCAGAAGCCGGTCGAGATCGACCGGCTCCGGCGCCCCGATGCGGACGGGCGCGACGATGGGCGCGAAGTCGCGGATGATCCTCTGCTTGCGGGCCTGGTCCTGAGGGATCAGGAGGAGCGCCGAGTCGATTTCCGACACGCTCGGCAATGCCTCGAACGCCGCGGCCTTCTCGCGCAGCTCCGCGAGCGAGCCCGCGCTGGCGAGCGCGACGAAGCCGGAGCGGCCCGCGGTCTCCACGATGCGCCGCTCCCAGATCACCGATTCGGTGCCGGCGGCCTGGAGGTTCAGGAGGTTGTAGTCGAAGTACAGGCTCCTGAGGGCCAGCAGGGAGAGCACGGTGGCGATGGCCGCCGCCGACATGACCGTCTTCGGGTACCGGGTGACGCGCTCGATGAACGGCGCGCGGATCCGCTCGAGCTCGATGGCGCGCGGGATGGGCCCGTGGGGGAGGGCGAGGTGGCGCCGGTCCGCCAGCGTGATGAGGGCCGGGAAGAGGGTCATCATCGCGAGCCAGGCCAGGAGAATCGACGTCCCGGCGATGAAGCCGAGCTCCTGGATGCCGCGGAAGTCGGTGGCCATCAGAACGTAGAAGGTCCCGGCCGCGGTGAGCGCACCGACCAGCATCCCGGGGCCGCTTCGCTCGGCCGTCATCTCGAGGGCCTCGCGCGGGCTCCGGCCGAGAAACAGCTCCTCGTCGTGCCGGAACAGGAAATAGATGCCGTAGTCGATGCCGATGCCGATCACGATGGAGATGAACATGACGGAGAAGATCGACAGGTGACCGACGACCAGCGTGATCACGCCGATGGACCAGCAGAGGCTCACCGCGAGCGTGGCGAGCATGAGGACGGGCAGGGCGACCCGGAGGAACGCGAGGAGCAGGAGTCCGAGCGTCAACGCGAACGCCAGGATCGTGGCCGTCTCGCTGTCCCTGAACGCCGCCACCATCTCGTCGTTCGACAGCGCGGGGGCGCCCGTGACCCCCACGGTCACGTCCGGGAACTCGTTCCTGAGGCCCGCGATCGTCCCGCGCAGGGTCTCGATCGCGGCCCGGTCGCCGGTGAAGCTCTCGGACTCGCCGGCGGCCTCGACGAGCACGAACAGGAGCCGCTCGTCCTCGGACAGGAAGTAGCCGCCGTCGTCGCCGCGGCCGTCCAGCGCGAGGAGCCTGCCCCAGGGCGACCGGTAGGGCGCCGGGCGGTCCAGACGCGCCGAGAGCTGGCCGAGCAGGTCCTTGACGAAGCGGAGGTCGACGTCCCCCTTGCCGCCGTCGAGGCCGAGGTCGAAGAAGCCCGTCGCGAACGCGCTCGCGACCTGGGTGGCGACGTTCTCGATCAGCTGGTCGAGCGTGGGCCGGGTGGCGAACGACTCCAGAAAGCTCTGGTAGTCGAAGAGCTTGTCGCGGATCTGCGCGAGCTTGTCCGTCGACAGGTACAGGAGCGCCTGGCCCTCGAACCGCTTCGGATCGATGCGATAGGCCACGCGCCGGAACCGGTCCGGGTACTTGCGCAGCTCGCGGACGAGGCGGCTCGCGTAGGCCTTGGCGCCGGCGAGGTTGCTGCCCTCGACGACCACGGCGATCTCGTCGAGCTCGCCGAAGTCGTTCGCGTACTCGTTGTAACGCTGGACGTACGCCTGGCCGGCCGGCAGCAGGTCTCGCCCCGAGGTGAGGAAGGTGATCTCGCGGAGCGCGTAGAGCACCCCACCCCCGGCACAGAGGATGCCGAGCACGACGGTCAGCAGCGGGCGGGCACAGGCGCAACGCACCAGCCGGCGGAGCGCCAGGCCGGTGAGCGACGAGACGATCATCCGGTGCGGCGGGCCGTGTCCGGAGACCCGCTACTCCTCGCCGGCGATGAACCGCTCGAGACGTTCCCGCGCGGTGGAGTCCGGCCACTGCTCGGGCGGGGACTTCATGAGGGTGGCCGAGGGAGCGAGCAGCGCTCCCTTGAGTCCCCGGTCGAGCGCGATCCGGCAGCAGCGGATCGCGTCGATGACCACGCCCGCCGAGTTGGGCGAGTCCCAGACCTCCAGCTTCAGCTCGATGGTGATCGGCTGATCGCCGAATCCCCGGCCCTCGAGTCGGATGTGGGCCCACTTGCGGTCCTCCAGCCATGGCACGAAATCGCTCGGGCCGATGTGCACGCAGTCGGGGTCGAGGTCGTGGGCGAGCTGGGACCGGACAGCGTCGGTTTTCGAAACCTTCTTGGAGGCCAGGCGATCGCGCTCCAGCATGTTGTAGAAGTCGGTGTTGCCGCCGACGTTGAGCTGGCTCGTCCGCTCGAGACGGACGCCCCGGTCCATGAACAGGCGCGTGAGGACGCGATGGACGATCGTCGCGCCGACCTGCGACTTGATGTCGTCACCCACGAGGGGCAGCCCGTGCTTCTCGAACCGCTGGCGCCAGTAGGCTTCACGGGCGATGAAGACCGGGATGCAGTTGACGAAGGCACAGCCGGCGTCCAGGACCTGCTCGACATACCACTTGGTCGCCATCTCGCTGCCGACGGGCAGGAAGTTCACGACCACGTGGGTGCCCGTGTCGCGGAGGATCCCCGTGATGTCCGCGGTCGAGCCCGGCGCCCGGGTGATCTTCTTCGAGAGGTAGAGGCCGAGCCCGTCATGGGTCATGCCGCGATGCACCGGGACGCCGAGGTTCGGCACCGTCGCGAAGCGGACCGTGTTGTTCGGCGGCGCGAGGATGGCCTCGGAGAGGTCCCGGCCCACCTTCTGCTCGTCGATGTCGAAGGCGGCGGAGAACGCGATGTCGCCGACGTGATATTCGCCGAGCCGGGGGTGCATCAACCCGGGGACGAACCCCGCATCGGACACGTTCCGGTAGTAAGAGACGCCCTGCACGAGGGCCGAAGCGCAGTTACCGACTCCGATGATTGCCGTGCGGACGGCGGACGCCACGGGGGGGCCTCCTTTGTGATGTGTGCGCCAGTGTAGCATGGTGCCGGACGGCGGACGACCCGGGGCGAGCGGCCGGGCAGAAGGCGACGCGAGCCCGCTCGCGCGGCGGCGCGCCGCTCGTCCCGGGCGACCTCCGCGAGCGGTGCCGCGTCGCGAATCCCGTGGACACGCCCGGCCGGCGACGCTAGCATGGCCCGGTGCTCGGTCGGCACGCTGCCGTGGTGTCCTCGTTGCTGCCGCTGCTGGCCAGCCTCTTCTCGCTCGCCTACGTCGCGTTCGCGGTCGCCCGCGTCCGCGCGTTCGGGCGGCTCCGCACGCAGCCCGCCGCCGGTCCTCCGGTCACGATCCTGAAGCCGCTCCGCGGGGTCGAGCCGGACCTGTACGACAACCTCCGCTCGTTCTGCGAGCAGGACTACCCCCTCTTCCAGGTGGTCTTCGGCGTGCGCGAGGCGACCGACGCCGCGGTCCCGATCGTCGAGCGCCTCGTGCGGGACCTGCCCGGGCGCGACCTGACGCTCGTCCTGGACGACCGCGTGGTCGGGCCCAACTACAAGGTGAGCAACCTCGCGAACATGTGCGAGAGGGCGAAGTACGACCTGCTCGTGGTGGCCGACAGCGACATGCGCGTCGACCGCGCATACTTGCGCACGATCGTGGGGCCGCTGGCCGATCCGACCGTCGGCGTGGTGACGTGCCTCTACTCGGGTCGGTCGAGGAGCGGGGTATGGTCGGCGCTCGGGGCGATGTTCATCAACGAATGGTTCCTGCCGTCGGCGTTGGTTGCGCACAGCCTTCGCGGCGACCGTTTCTGCTTCGGGGCGACCATGGCGGTCCGGCGGGAGGCGCTGGAGGCGCTCGGCGGTTTTCGCGCGCTGGCGTCCTACCTCGCCGACGATTACATGCTGGGCGCGCTGACGACCGCTCGCGGGCTCCGGGTGGTACTGTCGCCGTACGTCGTGGAGAACAGGGTGTCGGAGCCCGATTTCCGGACACTCTTCTCGCACGAGCTGCGATGGGCCCGGACGATGCGCACCGCGGAGCCGCTCGGCTACTCGATGTCCGTGCTCACGTATTCGCTCGTCTTGTCTTGCACGCTTCTGCTGCTATCATCCTCTCGTACCTTGGGGGCGGTCGTCGCCGTCTCGGCCCTGGCGCTGCGGCTGGCGATGCACTATGCCGTGCGGGCCAGCCTGGGGGTCGCGGAGCCGGCGCGGCCCTGGCTCGTGCCTGTGCGCGAGGCGCTCTGCTTCGTCGTCTGGGCCGCCAGCTTCTGGGGCCGGACCGTCCAGTGGGGTGGACGGAAGTTCTCGGTGGGGTCTGACGGTCGCATGTGGGCGAACGGGGGACGTGGATCATGATGAAGACGCTGTTCCTGCATCCGCCCTCCTTCGAGGGCTTCGACGGCGGCGCCGGCTCCCGGTACCAGGCGCGCCGGGAGATCCGCTCCTTCTGGTACCCGACCTGGCTGGCCCAGCCCGCCGCGCTGGTCCCGGGAAGCCGGCTGATCGATGCCCCGCCAGCCGGCATCACGCTCGAGCAGGTGCTGCCCGTGGCCAAGGAGCACGAGCTCTGCGTCCTCCACACCAGCACGCCATCCTTTCCGTCCGACGTCAAGGTCGCGGAGGCGCTGAAGGACATGAACCCGCGGCTCCTCGTCGGGTTCGTCGGCGCTCACGTGGCGGTGGCGCCCGGCCCCGCGCTCGCCGCGTCCGAGGCGATCGACTTCGTCGGGCGCAACGAGTTCGACTTCACGATCAGGGAGGTGGCGGAGGGCCGGCCGCTGTCCGCGGTCGACGGGATCAGCTATCGCGCGGAGGGCCGCCTCGTCCACAATCGCGAGCGGGCGGTCCTGGAGGACATGGATCAGCTGCCGTTCGTGGTCGACGTCTACAAGCGTGACCTGCGAGTCGAGGACTACTTCATCGGATACCTGCTGCACCCCTACCTGTCGCTCTACACGGGCCGCGGGTGCCGCTCGAAGTGCACCTTCTGCCTCTGGCCGCAGACGGTGGGCGGGCACCGCTACCGGACGCGGAGCCCCGAGCACGTCGCGGACGAGATCGCGCTGGCGACCACCTACTTCCCGCAGGTGAAGGAGTACTTCTTCGACGACGACACGTTCACCGACGACGTGCCGCGCGCCGAGGCGATCGCGAGGCGGCTCGGCAAGCTGGGGGTGACCTGGTCGTGCAACGCCAAGGCGAACGTGGCGTACGAGACGCTCGCCGTCCTCCGGGACAACGGGCTCCGCCTGCTCCTCGTGGGCTACGAATCCGGCAATCAGGAGATCTTGAACAACATCAAGAAGGGGCTCCGGCTCGACATCGCCCGGAAGTTCACGCGCGACTGCCGCGACCTCGGCATCACCATCCACGGGACCTTCATCCTCGGCCTGCCGGGGGAGACGCGAGACACCATCGAGGAGACGATCCGGTACGCCGGCGAGATCAACCCGCACACGATCCAGGTCTCGATCGCCGCGCCCTATCCCGGGACGGCCATGCACCGGCAGGCCGTCGAGAACGGCTGGCTGCAGAACGAGGGGACCCAGCTGGTGAACGACCACGGCGTGCAGATCAGCGCGCTCAGCTACGCCCACCTGCCGCACACGGAGATCTTCGACTCCGTCGAGACCTTCTACAAGCGCTTCTACTTCCGCCCCGGCAAGATCGCGTCGCTCGTGTCCGAGATGATCCGGAGCCCCCAGATGATGCGCCGGAGGCTCCGGGAGGGTGTCGAGTTCTTCCGCTTCCTCGCCCACCGGTAGCGAGGCCGCTCACCAAGGGCCCATCTGCCGCGTTGGCTCGTCGCTCCTCCCTGCGGCGTACAGGAGTACGCCTCAGTCGTCGCTCGCTCGCCGCCTTGCATCTGGACCCTTGGTGAGCGGCCTGCCGGGCGCTCGCGGCCA
>CAZWXA010000084.1:0-11869 GCA_964637755.1 uncultured bacterium
CCGGCCAACCGAGCGGAGGAACAGAACCCGGCTTACCGGCCTTCTCTGGCGCTATTTTTTCGTCCGCGTCTCCTGCCCCGGACCAGCTGCGTGTGACCGGCCCGACAGCGCCCATCGTCCGAGAAGTCACATGGTCCCCACCGTGCGCGGGACGCCGAAGCGTCTCACCGCCACCACTCGACTCGGACCCATGCCACATCGGCTGGATCCGCCTCCTCCCTCGACGGCGCCCGAACGCCAGGAGCTGCCCGAGCCCGACACGTGAGGACTCTTCGACCACCAGCACACATCCCGAGAGGTCGTGGACCGTTCATCGTCGTCGCGTAGCTGTCTGCACCACACGTACGCTTGCAGCCCGCGCGCGGTATGCTGGAGCCCACGGGCGCCGCTGGGACCCGGCCGGGAAGGGCGTTCGCGCTGCCCGAGAAAGGGGGAAGGCGATGTCGCGGACACCGGCAGTCACACCGACCCTGCTCGTCGCCGTCGCGACCCTGGGCGGCCTCGTGCTCGGCCGCCCCGCCCATGCCTGGGACCTCTTCTTCGCTGGCAAGGACAAGAAGATCCGCTACAACGTGGAGCCGGGAAAGAGCATCTCCGTCCAGGTCTGCGCCGACAAGCAGCTCGCCGACTTCGCCAAGAAGAAGGTCTTCCCGGGCGCGGACGTCCCCGTGCGGCTCACCTGGGCCATCACGGGTTCCTCCACCTGGCCGACCCTCGAGCTGCCGACGAAGGCCGACATGAAAGGGCCGTTTTGCAGCGTGCTCGGTCTGCACGTCGTGGGGCAGACGCTGAAGGACCCTCCGCCCGTCGTGGCGCCGCCGAAGTCCACTCCACCGCTGCCGAAGCCGTCACGTTGAGGCGTCGCGCCGGGCGGCGCTGTCGGCGGGCTCCGGGGGCCCCGGCCCGGGTGTGGTAGTATGACCCCCGCTACTCCGATGAACCCGCGAGCCCGAAGGAAGCTCTGGGCCGCTCTCCTGCTTGCCAGCAGCTGGATCGCTGCCCCCCCCAGCGCCACGGCGCTCACCCCGCAGGAGGCGATCCTCCGCGCCAAGCCTGCCGTCGCCCTCGTCAGCGCCGAGGTCCGCGCGGAAGTCACGATGAACTGCGGCCGCGGACCGGTGACCGTGACCCCGTCGCCGTTCATCGAGACGGGCACGGGCTGGTTCGTCGGCGGGCGCGGCTTCCTCGTGACGAACGCGCACGTCGTCGATCCCGCCAAGCGGCTCCCGCCGTGGGTCACCCACGAGCTCAAGAAGAAGGCGGTCGAGGAGGGCTGTGTCCAGCCCGCCCTCCGGGCCCGGGGGCTCACGCCGGGCCAGCGGCCCGACATCGAGGACCAGGTCCGCCTCAACGTGCCACTCGCCGCGGTGAAGCTGACGGCGTCCCCGGGGATCACGGTCCTGCTCTCGAACGGCACGAAGCTCGCGGCCGAGGTCGTCAAGTTCAGCCCGCCGCTCCTGCTCGACGGGTTCGGCCAGCCGCTGCCGGAGTCTGGACGCGACCTCGCCCTGCTGCGCGTGAAGGCGGACATGTACCCGGCGCTTCCACTCGCCGACCGGGATCCGAACCTCGGCGACCCCGTCCATATCCTCGGCTTCCCGGGCGTCGTGCTCTCCCACGAGATCCTGAACCAGAGCGCGCGGCTCGAGGCCTCGGTCACGAGCGGTGCCGTGTCGGGCTTCAAGCAGGACGCGCTGGGCCAGAACGTGATCCAGACCGACGCGTCGGCCGCGCACGGCAACAGCGGCGGGCCGGCCATCACCAACGACGGCACGGTGGTCGGCGTGATGACGTTCGTCTCGCTCTCGCCGGCCGGGGAGACGATCCAGGGCTTCAACTTCCTCATCCCCGCCAAGGATGTCGGGGCCTTTCTCGGCGGGACCGAGGTCACCCAGCCAGGCGAGAGCAAGTTCAATCCGGTCTGGTTCGCAGGCGTGGAGGCCCTCCTCGGCGAGCGCTACTCGACCGCGGTCGCGAAGTTCAACGAGGCCAACCGGATCCTGCCGAACCTGACCGACGTGAAGCGGGCCCTCGGGGAGGCGGAGTACAAACTCAAGCATCCGGCGCCCCGCCCCTTCCCGTGGGCGTGGGCGACCGCGGGCGGCGTCTCGTTCGTCAGCCTGAGCGTCTACGGCACCATGGGCGTCCGGCGCTGGTGGCGAAACCGGTTCCGCGTGGCTCCCGGGCAGGTGATCAACTTCATCGAGCAAGGCCTCAGCCCGGCCTTCCTCGACGTGCGGACCCGGACCGACTTCGAAACGAGTCCGCTGATCCTGCCGGGCGCCACCCGCCTGAGCCCCGACGAGGTCGCGGCCGGGCGCGTGAACCTCGACCTCGACCCGAAGCGCCTCGCCGTCACCTACTGCACGAGCCCCGAGGAACGGACGAGCGCCCGCGTGACCCGGGATCTCCGGGGGCGGGGCTTCCGCAACGTCAGGATCCTGAAGGGCGGCCTCGGAGGCTGGACCAACGCGCGCCTCCCCGTCGAGGCGAAGTCTCACCTGCCCTCGATCGGCATCGAGATATACCGGAATCTCACCCTCGGCGACATCGAGCGGCGGCGCTTCGCCCCGGGCGACGTGATCTTCGAGGAAGGCGACGACGCCCACGGCGAGGCGTTCGTGGTGCACTCGGGCTCGGTGGAGATCCGCAAGGATTTCAACGGGGTGACGCGCGTCCTCAACACGGTCGGCGAGGGTGAACTGCTGGGAGAGATGGCGATGTTCCGGAAGGCCCCGCGCTCGGCCGCGGCGGTCGCGGTCACCGACGCGGAGCTGCTGGTGATCCGCTACGAGCGGCTCGAATGGCTGATCCGGAACCGCCCTCACCTCACACTCGAGGTCCTGAAGCGCCTCTCCGACCAGGTGGTCTCGATGACCTCCCGCATGGACGCCCCCAAGGCCTGAGCGTCGCCGGACCCCCGGAGACCCCGCGCCGAGGCGTGGCCGGCGCCGAGCCGCCGCGCGCGCCCGAGATGCCGGCAACGGGGACCCCCATTTGACAAGGCCTCGAGCGGCTGGGACAATGCGTCCGTTTCTAGCGGGCCGCGCTCCAGCCGGGAGGCCCCGGCCACCCCGGGGGCGAAGCCAGGCGCGGAGCCATCGCCGGAAACGATTCGAGCTTCCGACCATCTTGCACTCCAAGCCGTCTGCCGAGCGGACAACGGGACGGGCCGGGTCCGCCGCCGGTCATCGATCGAGCCGGCATGCCGGTCGGACGCATACCCCGCGGAAAGGAGGCGGAACCCGGTCGACCCAACCTTTCGCTGGATGCTCACGCAGCTAGAAGGAGATCCCTCATGAGACGTGTCGGAATCGCATCGATGCTGCTCGCGGTCACCGTGCTCCTCCTCTTCGGCCCGGCGGCGCCGGTGGCAGCGCTGGAGGTCGGCGACAAGGCTCCCGACTTCTCGCTGCCCGCCACCACGCAGGAAAAGCCGCTCACGCTGTCGGAGTTCAACGGCAAGAAGAACGTCCTCCTCTTCGGCTTCGTCGGGGCCTGGACGCCGACCTGAACCACCGAGGCCGCGGCTCTCCAGCGGGACCTCTCCCAGTTCGAGAGCCGGAATACCCAGGTCGTGGGTATCAGTGCGGACTTCCCGATGTCGCAGGCACCGTGGGCGGAAAAGATGGGCCTGACGTACCCCCTCCTCAGCGACTGGCAGACCAAGACCCTGAGGGCTTACGGCATCCTCGAGACCCAGCCTGACCACCCGATCTACTGGCGTACGAGACGCGCCTACATGCTGATCGACAAGGACGGGATCGTCCGCTGGACGAAGATCCTCGCCGACCCGAGCAAGGCTCTCTCCGACGACGAGCTGCTGGCGGAAGTCGACAAGGTCGTCGCCAAGCCTTGCTTCAGCTGCTAGTCACGCCGTTCTCGCACCGCCTCGCGGTCGGCCGGCCGGAGTGGGCTCGCGCCCACTCCGCGGCCGGGCCGCCGGCGGGATAGAACAGGGGGCCGGCCATGGGCCAGTCGCTCGGAGTGGTGGTGGCCTTCACGGCGGGCCTCTTCTCCTTCCTCTCGCCCTGCGTGCTGCCGCTCTTCCCCTCGTACCTCTCCTTCATCACGGGCATGTCCGTCAATGCGCTCTCGACGGACGTGACCGCGGAGACCCGCTGGCGCATCGTCTTCCACTCGCTTGCCTTCATCCTCGGCTTCTCGATGATCTTCGTCGCGCTGGGCGCGTCCTTCTCCGCGGCGGGGCGGTTCCTCTTCGATTACCGCGACTGGATCCGGATGATCGGCGGCGGGCTGATCATCCTGTTCGGGCTCTACATCGCGGGGCTCCTGAAGCTCGGCATACTCAACCGCTACCAGCAGGTCCAGCTCCGCCAGAAGCCCGCGGGGTACCTGGGCACGCTCATCGTGGGCATCACCTTCGCGATCGGCTGGACGCCCTGCGTGGGACCCATCCTCGGCTCGATTCTGTCGCTGGCCGGGACGTCCGAGACGGTCGAGCGCGGGGTCGGTCTCCTCGTCGCCTACTCGGCGGGTCTGGGCGTGCCGTTCCTCCTCTCCTCGATCGCCCTCGGCGGCTTCCTGCGGTTCTTCAAGCGCTACCGGCCCTTCATTCCGATCGTCGAGCGCGCCGCGGGTGTCCTGCTGATCATCGTCGGCGTGCTCGTGGTGACCGACTACTACGTCGTCCTCAACTCGTGGGCGATCAGCCTGACGCCCAGCTGGATCCTGGAGCGGCTGTAGTCCGCTCGCGCCGGCCCTGCCGGCGCCGCGTCACGGATCCCGGCGACCGCGCCCTTTTTCCTGCGCCGTTTCCCGAGGCGCGCCGATACCATGTGGGGGCGGTGAAGACCCCCGTTGTCGCGCTGGTGCTGGTCGCGCTGCTGTCCGGCTGTTCCTCGGTGCCCGAACGCGCGTACTACCCGGGTGTCTCGGATCCGCCTGCCGTGACCGTGTCCCACGCCCTCTACCGCGCGGCACGCGCCGCCGGCGACGATCCGTCACGCTACTCCTTCGCCTTCGTGAAGACCGACGAGGCAACGGCCGCCAGCACGGGGACCGCGACCTTCTACTTCTCCGACGGGCTGGCGCGGCTCCCCATGAGCATCGTCGAGCCGGTCATCGCCCACGAGGTCGCCCACGAGGTCCTCGGCCACGCCGGCGTTCGACGGGTTCTGTCGTTCTCGGTCTCGGCCGGCTTCACCGTGCTCGGGTTGGTCTTCCCGGGAGCCGGGCTCGCCGACTTCCTCGTGAACCCGGTGATCGTGCGCGTCTTCACGCAGAACCAGGAAATGACGGCGGACGTGAAGGCGATCGCGATCCTGAAGGCGATGGGCTACGAGGCCCCGCGCCGCGCCCTCGCGCGCGCGATCACCACGGTCGACCGGACCAACGGGTCTCCCCAGGACCACAGGGTGCTGACCAGCCGGACGATGCTGGCGGCGCGCCTGACGGCACTCGATCCGCTCGAGCCGCAGCGCATGTTCGCCGCACGCACCATGACGATCCTCGAGCGCTGAGTTCACCGTCGAGAGCGCGACCACCGCTCCCCCAGCACCCCCCAGACGGTCAGCCGTGGTGGCGATTCGTTCACACGCCCTCGGCCGGCGAAGCGTGCCGGGAGCGCTCGGGCGCCATCCTCGGATCCGCCCCGTTCGGACCGCCGGCGGATCCGCGCTCCTCGGGTCAGCCCCCGTTCCGGACGACGCGGGTCCCCGCGATCCAGTCGTGCAGCCCGCGCCGCTGGGCGTCGAGCAGCGCGACGAGCCACCCGAGACCGAGCGTCCCGAGCACGACGCCGTAGCCGATCCACCGCAGGAGCGCCCGCCCGAAGCCGGCGCGACCGCCGTCCCGCCTGACGACCCGCACCCCGGCCAGCATCTTCGCGGGCGTCTGCCCGCACAGACCCACGAAGCCGACGAAGTAGACGCCGTTGAGGACGGCGCAGAGCCAGAGCGCCGCCCCGGCCAGGACGATGAGCGAGGGCAGGGCCGCCGGGTCGTCCGCGGTCAGGAGGTACAGGAGCGCGAGCCAGAGCGTGCCGAGCAGCGAGACGAACCCGACGATCACCTGGTCGAGGTGGAAAGCCAGGGCCCGCCGGAGGAGGCCGCCTCTCCTCACGGGCTCGCGCCGTCGGCGTACAGCCGCCGGTACTCTGCCCAGGACACGATCACACGCTTGACGTACAGGCGCGTCTCCTCGTAGGGGATCTGCTCCACGAAGGCCTCGAGATCGCTCGAGCGCCGGGCCGCCCACCACTCCCGCACCCGCCCCGGACCCGCGTTGTAGGCCGCGATCGCCAGCCGCGGGTCGGTGAACTCTCTCGTGAGGTCCGCCAGCATTGCCGCGCCGAGACGGAGGTTCGGGCCGGGCTCGTCGAGCAGCTCGCCGTTGCCGAAGACGAGCCCCCGGCGGGCGGCCATCCCTCGCGCGGTCTGCGGCAGGAGCTGCATGAGCCCCCGCGCGCCGGCCCGGGATCGTGCGAGCGGGTAGAAGCTCGATTCCTCCCGCACGACCGCGGCGATCAGGAACGGATCGACGCCGGCCCGGGCGGCGGCGCCGAGCAGCTCGGTCTGCCAGCCGATGGGATACGCCAGCTCCCAGAACGCCCGGGGAAGCCCCGGGTGCCCGCTGGTCGTGATGTCGCCGAAGTGGCGCCGGACGATGCGCAGCGAGAGGTCGAACCGCTCCTGCCGCTGGTACGCAGCCGACAGCCAGTAGAGCTTGACGGGATCCGCCAGGGACCGGAGGGTCATATCGTCCATCTCGGCGGCGGCGTATTCCGGCAGCCCGAGGCGCCGCAGGATCTCGATGCGCTCGTAGTCGGCGTCTCCGGCGAGGAGCAGCACCGGGTCGCCCGGCAGGCGAAGCGGCGGGTCGCCGTCATCGCGCACCGGGGCCCCGGCCAGCCGCCGAGTCGCGAGAATGCCGTAGTAGCCGCGGGGCGCTTCCGCCTGCACGCGCTCGAACAACCTGGCCGCCTCGGCGCCGGCTCCGAGGGCCTCCTGGACCCTGCCCCTCCAGTACGTCGCCGCGAGCCGAAAGCGCCCGCCGGCTGGCAGCGCGGCCAGGCGTGCCCACTGGGCCGCCGCCCGGGAATGGTCGCCCTCCAGGTACGCCAGCCACCCGAGCCGCCAGAGGGAGCGCGCGGCGACGTCGTGGCGGGGGTACCGTGTCGCGACCTCTTCGTACGCGAGCGCGGCGGCGGCGAAGAGCTTGCCCTCCTCCTGGAGCACCCCCTTGAGGTACGTCGCCTCCGCCGTCTCGGGCTCCCGGAAGTCGCCGATGCGGTCGAGCGCCAGGAGCGCCTGCTCGTTCTTTCCGGCCCGGTACAGCAGCCGGGCGCGCTCGAGCCCGAGCGCCGGCTTGCCCTCGTCGGGCGCCACCGCGAGCGCGCGCTCCATCACACCCGCGGCCGCCTCGTGCCGCCGCGCGCGCCCGAGGGCAGCCGCGACGACCGCGAGCGCGCGGAGCACGAGATCGCGCTCCGTCGCGCCCGCGAGCACGGCGTCGGCTTCTGCTCGAGCCTGGTCTACCAGGCCCCCCCGGAGCAGCCGATCGGCCCGTCTCAGCCGATCCTCCGGCGACGGCTCGCCGAGCGTGACGCCGGCGGCGCGGAGCACCTCCAGGCGGTCCATCGCCCCGTCGGCGTAGTCGGAGGCGGGGGCCACGAGCGTCAGATCACGATAGGTGCGCACGGCGTCCTCGGGCTGCCCCTGCGCTTCGAGCGATTCACCGAGCCCGTACATCGCGAGCGGCGTCTCGGGGGCGTCAGGATACCTGGCGAGGAACCGGCGAAGGAGAGCCCCGTTCCGGCTCTCGTCGCCGGCCCGCGCCGCGGCGAACGCGGCGAGGAGGAGCGCCGGGCGGCCCAGGGGACGGGACTCCGACTGCTCGGCGACGGACTCGGCCACCCGGCTCGCCGCCGCCGGGTCGCTCCGGAGCAGCGCCTCCGCCGAGAAGTACCGGACGTGGTCGCCAACCACGGACCGGTCGTCCGCGGCCGCGAGCCCCTCCAGCGCGCGAGCCGCGTCTCCGCGGCGAAGCGCCTCGATCGCGTCCGCGTAGCGCTGCTCGGCCGCCGCACTCGGCCGCAACAGGGCCTCCGGCGCCGCGCCGGCGACACGGCACGACAGCACGACGCTCGCGGCGCAGGCGAGCCATACACCGCGGGCCAGGCCCCGAATCACTCCGTCACCCGCAATGCGCCGCGCTTCTCCGTCCCGCGGCGCCCGGGGGTGGGCGAAGGCGACACCCCCTCGGCGCCGTCCGCGCGTTCGCAGTCCACACGGGCGCGGCTCACCGCTCCACGATCGAGGTCGCGACGACTCCGCGCGCGGCGCGCCAGGTGAACGCGATCCGGCCCACGGCCGTCGCGTTCGTGAGCACCGCGAGCACCCAGAGCGCCGGCTCCAGCACGTCGAACACCGCGCCCCCGATCAGACAGATCATCCGCTCCGGACGCTCCATCAGGCCCACGGTGCACGCGACCCCGATCGATTCCGCGCGGGCCCTCGTGTAGCTCACCATGATGGTGCCGACGAGCGCGACCATCGTGATCGCGATCCCGCGGCCGTGGCCCGCGCCGACGAAGAGGAGGACGATGCCGAGCATGACGACCAGGTCCGAGTACCGGTCGACGACCGAATCCAGGAACGCCCCGAAGGGGGTGACCTGGCCGGAGGCCCGCGCGAGGGAGCCGTCGAAGTAGTCGAAGAGGCCCGCCACCATCAGGAGGACGCCGCCGAGACGGGCACGGCCCGAGGCGAAGGCGGCCGCGGTGACCAAGCTCACGCCGAAGCCGCAGAGGGTGAGCTGATTGGGCCGGAGGTGGAGCTGGAGGAGCCCGCGCCCGACGGGATCCGTCCAGACGCGCACGCTGTCGCGGTAGCGGCTCAGCATGCCGTCACAGGGGCTTCATGAGCGCGTCCTCGATCGCCTCGCGGATCCCCCTCATGGCCGCCTCCTCCGTCACCTTGCGGCCCGCGCGGTCGGTGACGTAGAACGTGTCGCACGCCTGGTCGATCTCCGTCGCGATGCGGGCGTTCGCGATGTCCAGGCCCGCGGCCGAGAACGTCCGCGTGACGACGTAGAGGAGGCCGAGCCGGTCCGGCGACTTCACCTCGATGACGGTGTGCGAGTCCGAGAGCTGGTTGTCGATGACGATCTTGGGGCGGGCCCCCGGCTCCCGAGCGTCCTGGAAGGCCCGGTGCTGGCGCTGCTCCAGCAGGTCCTCGACGCCGCGCTCGCCGCCCAGCACGGTGCGGAGATCGCCGAGCGTCCGGCCCCAGTGCGCCGCCGAGGTCACGGCCTCGCCGCGCGGATCGCTCACCTGGAACGTGTCGATGGCGACGCCGTCGGCCCGCGTGTGGATCTGGGCGGAGTTGATGTTGATCCCGTTGGCCGCGAGGGTTCCGGCGAGCGCCGAGAAAAGGCCGGGCAGGTCCCGGGTCACGACGACCAGGTCGGACGTGCCGAGGTCGGGGTGGTGAAACAGCTCGGTGGCCACGAGCTCCCTCTCGAGCTGCTGCACCAATCGCAGGTGCTCGGCCACACGCTCGGCGCCCGTGCTGGCCAGGTAGCGCTCCGACATCATGGCCAGGTGCCCCATGACGGCCTGCCGCGAGGCCTCGTCCCGGATCGCCGCGCACACGCGGTCGGTGAGCTGGGCACGGCTCGGCCGGTCGACCTCGCCGCCCGTCAGCCGCGCGAGCGTGAGCGAGTAGAGATCCCAGAGGATCGCCGCCTGCCACCCCGTCATCACCCCCGGACCGACCGCCCGCATGTCGGCGCAGGTCAGGAGGTAGAGCATGCGGAGCCACCGCGGATCGCGCACGGTCGCGGCCAGGTCGTCCACGGTCTTCGGGTCGTGGATGTCGCGCCGCTGGGCGATGTGCGACATCGTGAGGTGGTGGGCGACGAGGAACTCGAGGGTCTCGGCGTCGGCCGGCTCGAGGTCGAGCCTCCGGGTGAGCTGCCTGATGAGCGGGATGCCCTTCTCGACGTGACCGTGGCCCTGGGCCTTGCCGATGTCATGGAGCAGCATGCCGAGCATGAGGAGGTCGGTCCGCTCGATCTTGCTGAAGACCTCGGCCGCGCCCTCGGACTCGGCCGACTGGCCCGGGGCGAGCGCCTCGAGATTCTCCACCGCCAGGAGCGAGTGCTGGTCGGCCGAGAACTTGTGATAGACGTCGTACTGGACGAGACAGGTCAGCGCCCCGAATTCCGGCAGGTACCGGCCGAGGAGCCCCAGCTCGTGCATCTCCCTGAGCGTCGGGGCCACGCGTCCCCAGTGCTGGCAGATCTCCAGGAAGAGCCCCCGCACCGCGGGAGACCTCCGGAAGGGTTCGTCCACCAGGTCCAGGGAGTCCTCCACGGCCTGCTCGACATCGGCCGACAGCTCGCAGCCGAGCCGGTGCAGATGCCAGAAGACCTTCATCAGGCGCGTGGGATCCTCCGCGAAGACGCGGCGCGGCGCGAACGTTCCGTGAAGCGGTGGCTCGCTCCCGACGCCGGCCTCTCCGGGCTCGAACCCGGGGCGGCCGGTCGCTCCCGCCCTCCCCGCCGCCTCGGGAGTCGGCCCCTCGTCTCGCCCCCGGCTCCCGCTCGCTCGACGGAGGGCGGGCGGGAGCTCGCCGGGCTCGGCCAGGTGCAGGCGCCCGTCGAAGAACACGAGCCCGTCCGCCAGCGCTTCCTGCCGGTGCCGCCGGGCGGCCGAGCCGTGCCGTGAGAGCGCCTCCTGGCACCGCGCGATCAGCCGCCGCGAGACGCGATGAATCGCCCGGGCGTGCAGGTAGTAGTCGCGCATGAACTTCTCGACGGCGAGCGCGGTCTCGTCGCCCTCGTAGCCGAAGCGGATCGCGATCTGCGGCTGGAGGTCACGCGAGAGGACGTCGTTCTTGTGGCCCGAGAGGAAGTGCAGCTCGTTGCGGACCCGCCAGACGAAGGTCAGGGCCTCGTCCGCCAGCCGCTGCTCGCGCTCCGAGATCACGCCCTTCGCGGTCAGCTCGCGGAGCGTCCGCGCCCCGAACTTCGTGGCGCCGAGCCACATCGCGGTGTGCATGTCGCGCAGGCCCCCCGCCGACTCCTTGATGTTCGGCTCGCCGATGTACGGCGAGGCGCCGTACTTCCGGTAGCGCTGGTCGCGCTCCGCGAGCGTGGTCTCGAGGAACTGGGCGAAGTCGCGGCGGTAGACGTTCTCGGCGAGGACCCGCCGGAAGTGGTTGAAGAGCCGCCGCGAGCCCGCGAGGTAGCGCGCCTCCTGCATCGACGTGCGGCTCGGGAAATCCGTGCGCGCGATGGCCACGCAGTCGGTCAGCGAGCGGAGACTGTGGCCGACCTGGAGACCGAGATCCCAGAGCGTGTAGAGAATCTCCTGGGTGATCCGCTGGACGTACGGCGTCAAGTCGCCGTCGTAGATGACCATGAGGTCGATGTCGGACGACGGGTGCAGCTCCCCGCGCCCGTAGCCGCCGAGGGCCACGAGCACCACGGGGCTCGTCGTGAGCCCCCCGGCCGCCGCGTCGCCGGCCGCCAGGCGGAAGAGCGCCAGGAGGATACCGTCCATGAGGCGCGCGTGCCCGTGCACGGAGGCCACGCCGGACGCGCCGCCGTCGTGCATGAGCTTGAGGGAGCCGAGGCCGGTCGTCAGCGCGTCACGCAGGAAGTCCAGGCGAAGCCGCCGCCGGTCGTCCGCCCGCTCTGCCCGCATCTCCGCCCGCTTCGCCCGGCGATACAGCTCCTGGGCCATGACGCCTCGTAGCCTACATGGCCCGAGGAAACGCTGTCAAACAACCCCGGTGGACTCACAAGATTGCCCGGCACAGGAGTCCCCTCGACGGCCTGTCAGCCCGGATCATTCATGAACGGCGGCAACCGGGACCGGACGGGTGGCGCGGCGGGCGGG
>CAZWXA010000085.1:0-4303 GCA_964637755.1 uncultured bacterium
ATCGGCAACCTCGAGAACATCGGCGACATCATCGACAAGAACCTCATGGAGCTGGCGCGGAAGCGGCTCCAGCTCGGCCGGCACTTCTCCGAGGAGGGCTGGGCCGAGCTGCGCGAGTTCCACGGGCTCGTCTCCCGGAACCTCGAGGGCGCGATCGCGGCCTTCGCGGCCAACGACCGCCGGCTCGCCCAGGAGGTCCTCGACCGCCGGCCGCTCGTCCGGCAGCGGGAGCGCGAGCTCAGGGAGGCGCATCTGGTCCGCCTGCGCGCCGGGCGCCCGGATTCGCTGGAGACCTCCGACATCCACCTCGACGTCCTGACCAACGTGAAGCGGATCAGCTCCCACGCGACCGCGGTGGCCGTGTCGATCCTGGAAGACGTTTGACAAGACTTCCCGTGAAGCGATAATGGTTTCGGCTGGTTCCTGGAGGCTCACGTGACTCAACCCCTGCGCATCCTCCTCATCTCGTCCGAGGTCGAGCCCTTCGCGAAGACCGGAGGCCTCGCCGACGTCGCCGGAGCCCTGCCCAAGGCGCTCGAGGCCCTGGGCCACGACGTGCGGGTGCTGATGCCGAAATACCGCGGCGTCGAGCGTCACACGACCCTGTCGGCCGTGGTGCCCCGGGTGCACGTGCCCATCGGCGACCGGACGACCGAGGGGGCGCTCCTGGAAGGCCGGATGGGACGCAGCATCCCGATCTACTTCCTCGCCCACGACCGGTACTACGACCGGCCCGCGCTCTACGGAGCGGGCGACGGGGACTACCTCGACAACTGCGAGCGGTTCGTCTTCTTCTGCCGCGGGGCGCTCGAGGCGATCCGCGCGCTCGGCTGGACGCCGCAGGTGATCCACGCCAACGACTGGCAGGCCGGCCTGGTCCCGGTCTACCTCGAGACCCTCTACGCGGGTGACCCCGCGCTCGAGCCAGTGGCCACGCTCTTCACGATCCACAACCTGGCCTACCAGGGAGCGTTCTGGCACTTCGACCTGCCGATGACGGGCCTCGGCTGGGATCTGTTCACGCCGGCTGGCATCGAGTTCTACGGCAAGCTCAACTTCCTGAAGGGCGGGCTCGTCTTCGCCGACGTGCTGAACACCGTCAGCAAGACGTACGCCCGGGAGATCCAGACGCCGGAGTTCGGGTGCGGGCTCGAGGGCGTGCTCCAGGACCGGAGCGCCGATCTCCACGGGGTCGTCAACGGCATCGACTACTCGGTCTGGGACCCCGCCACCGACCGCGAGAGCGCCAAGCCCTACTCCGCCGACGATCTGGCCGGCAAGGGCGTGTGCAAGTCGGCGCTCGTGGAGGAGATGGCGCTCGACGACGACGGCGCGCCGATCATCGGCATCGTCTCCCGGCTCGCGGCGCAGAAGGGGCTCGACCTCGTTCTGGAGGCCCTGCCGGATCTGGTCGAGGCCGGATTCCGGATCGTCCTGCTCGGCGCCGGTGAGCCCGCGATCGAGACGGCATTCACCGAGGCGGCGACGGCGTACCGCGGCCGGATGGCGGTTCGCCTGGGTTTCGACGCCGGGGTTGCGCGGCGCATCTACGCGGGGTCCGACATGTTCCTGATGCCGTCGCGGTACGAGCCGTGCGGCCTCGGGCAGATGATCAGCATGCGCTACGGGACCATCCCCATCGTCCGCTGGACGGGCGGGCTCCGGGATACGGTCACGGAGTTCAGGCCGGCGCGGTGCACGGGCACCGGGTTCGGATTCTCGGAGACGACGGCGCGGGGCCTCCTCGAGGCGGCGATGCGGGCGCTCGCGGCGTACCGGGAGCCGGCGCTCTGGCGCCAGCTCGTCCGGAACGCGATGGCCGCCGACTTCTCCTGGCAGGCGTCGGCCCGCGAGTACGTCGCACTCTACCGAAAGGCGGCCAAGGCGGCCGGCAAGGGGCGGACATGAAGAAGATCGAAGCGATCATCAAGCCCTTCAAGCTGGACGACGTCAAGGAAGCGCTGATGGCGCTCGGGGTCGTCGGCATGACGGTGACCGAGGTACGCGGCTTCGGACGGCAGAAGGGCCACACCGAGCTGTACCGCGGATCGGAGTACACGATCGACTTTCTGCCCAAAGTGAAGGTCGAGGTGATCGTGCCGGACCAGATGGCCGACAAGGTGGTGTCGACGATCGTCGCCGCCGCGCGGACGGGCTCGATCGGCGACGGCAAGGTGTTCGTCCTGCCGCTCACCGACGCCATCCGCATCCGCACGGGCGAGACCGGGGAGGCCGCCGTCTGAGAGCCCGTGAACGGATCGGGGTCGCGGGGTCCCGCTCGGGGGTCAGCGCCGGTCGCTCCCCCCGGCGTTGACTCGAGCCGAGGCGAGCGACGCGTTCTCACGCGGCAGCGGTAGATCTGCTCGGCGCGGCGCCCCGGAGCCGCGCGGCGCGGCGAACGCTCAGGGCCCTCGGGTTCGCGGATCCGGGTGCCGCGCTGTCGAACCTGCACGCGCTCACGCCGACACCCCGGGATGCGGAACTGCTGGCGCCGGCGCTGCCGCGCCTGCTCGCCCTCGTCCGCGACTCCGCCGACCCCGACATGGCGCTGAACAATCTCGAGCGCTACGCCGGGTCGGTGGATCGCGCGGTGCTCTTCCGGACGCTCGCCGACCACCCGGGGGCCGCGGAGCTGTTCCTCTTCGTGGGCGGGGCGAGCCAGTTCCTGGCGGACACGCTGCGCCGGCGGCCGTCGAACCTGGCGTGGCTCCTCGAGGGGCGCACGATGCGCCAGTGGCTCCCCGACGACCTGGCGGCGTCGCTGGCCGCCGATCTCGCTCCCTTCTCCGCGCTCGACGCCCGGCTGAACGTGCTCAGGCGCTTCAAGGACCGGCACCTGCTCCGGATCGGTGCCCGCGACCTCCTGGGCGACGCCGACCTCACCGTCACCGCCGAGGAGCTCTCGCGCCTCGCTGACGCGTGCCTCGACGCCGCCTGGCGGATCGCCCGGGAGCGGCTCGACGCGCTCCACGGCGCGCCCGAGACGGGCCTGGCGATCATCGGCATGGGCAAGCTCGGTGGCGTCGAGCTGAACTACTCGTCGGACATCGACCTGATCTTCGTGTACGGCGAGGACGGCGAGACCGCCGGCGGCCCCGGCGGCGTTCTTCCCAGCGGGGAGTACTTCGCGCGGCTCGCTCGCGAGATCGTCGCCGTGCTGGAGACCGTCACGGAGGAGGGCTACGCGTTCCGGGTCGACCTCCGGCTCCGCCCCGAGGGCCGGACGGGCCCGGTGGCGCTCTCGCTCGCCGGGTACCGGCGATACTTCGCCGAGCGGGCCGAGCCGTGGGAGCGGCAGGCGTTGATCAAGGCGCGCCACGTGGCGGGCGACGAGCGCGTGGGGAGGGCCTTCCTCGAGAGCGCGAGGGCGTTCGTCTACCGGCCTGGGATCGACGCGCAGATCGTCGGCGAGATCCGGGGCATGAAGCGGCAGATCGACCGAACCCTGCGCGAGCGGGGCCGGGGTGCGGCGAACGTCAAGCTCGGCCGGGGCGGCATCCGCGAGGTCGAGTTCCTCGTCCAGGCCCTCCAGCTCCTCTACGCGGGCGACGATCCCTGGCTCCGCGAGCGGTCGAGCCTCAAGGCGATCTTCCGGCTGGTGGAGCGTGGGTACCTGGCGCCCGACCTCGGGCGCGTCCTCTCGGAGGGCTACGTGCACCTGCGGACCGTCGAGCATCGCCTCCAGATCCTCCACGAGTTCCAGACCCACTCGCTGCCGGCGGGAGCGCCCGAGCTGGGCCGGCTCGCGCGGCGTGTCGGGATCAAGGCGCCACCGGCGCGTGCCGCCCGGGAATTCCGCCGGCGGCACGCGCGCGTGACGTCCGGGATCCACCGGGCCTTCGTCGAGTTCTTCGCCACGCGCCCGCGCGCGGCCGCGCCGGCCCTCCGCATCCCGAGCCTCATGGCGCTCCGGGCCACGGGCTTTGCCGATCCCGATCGCGCGCGCCAGAACCTCCGCCTGCTCGTCGAGGGACGCCCGCTCACGCCGTATCCCGCGGCGACGAGCGCGGCGCTCGCGCGGCTCCTGCCGGCCCTGATGGACGCGCTCTGGAAGAGCCCCGATCCGGACGAGGCCCTGAACCAGTTCGAGCGCTTCCTCGCCGCCGTCGGCCCACGCACCGGCTACATCGAGGTGATCGCACGGCAGCGGGACGTCCTGGACAACCTCGTTCGCCTCTGCTCGCGCGGCGAGCTGCTGGCGCAGCTCCTGGTGAGTCAGCCCGAGCTGCTGGCGTCGCTCGCCTCGATCGGCGCCGAGACGCAGGCCGGGGTCAACGGCGGAGGAGAGACGCTCGATCGGCCG
>CAZWXA010000085.1:4403-11862 GCA_964637755.1 uncultured bacterium
CCGCGTCGCCGTCCGCCACGCGGGCGGAAGAGCGCCGTGGTCCGGTCGTCAGGCGGCCGAGGATGGAGCCCGCCTTCCGGGCCGCACTGGCGCCGGCACTCGCCGCTGGTCTCGCCCGGTCGGAGGTGTCGGAAAGGCTGCGCCGGGGCAAGCAGGCGGAGGAGCTCGGAATCGTCTGGCGCTACCTGCTCGGCGTCACGACGCTCGAGGCGTATTCCCGCGAGATGACGGCGCTTGCCGAGGCCGCGATCGCTGTCGCCTGGCTCCGGGCGAAGGCGGAGCAAGCGGAGCGGGAGGAGCCGCCGCCGGTCCCCGCCGTGATCGTCGGTGTGGGCAAGCTCGGCGGACGCGAGCTGACGGCCGGGTCGGACCTGGACCTGTTCGTCGTCTATGGCGCGGAGGACGACCTCGCCCACCGGTTCTACGCGGCGGCGGTCGATCGCTTCTCGAGTCTCCTCGGCGACATCACGTCGGCCGGCGTCGTCTTCGCCGTGGATCTCAGGCTCCGGCCGGGAAGCAAGGGGAGTGGCTTCGCCTCGAGCGTCGACGCCCTCGAGCGCTATCATCGCGACTACGGGGACCTCTGGGAGCGCCAGGCGTTGACGCGCGCGCGGCTCGTCGGCGGCGAGCGCGGGCACGGACGGCGGGCGATCGCGCGGCGGGTGCGCGCCGCGATCCGGGCGATCGCGTATGGCGAGCCGCTCGCCCGGGCGGACCTCAAGGAGATCGTCGACGTGCGCCAGCGCATGGAGATCGAGCTCGGCAAGGAGACGCCCGGGCGGTTTCACGTGAAGTACGGCCGGGGCGGGCTCACCGACGTCGAGTTCCTCGTGCAGGCGCTCCAGCTCCTGCACGGGACCGCGCATCCGGCCGTCCGGCGACCGAACACGCTCCTGGCGCTCCGTGCCCTCGCGCGCGAGGGGCTCGTGGCGCAAGCGGACGCCGAGGCGCTGGCGAGCCACTACCGCTTCCTCCGGAGCGTCTCCCTGGCGCTCCGGCTCTTCGGAGCCCGCCCGACCGACACGCTCGACATCGCCGGGCCGATGCCCGCGCGGGTCGCGAAGAGCCTCGACTACCCCGACCGCGAGACGTTCCTCGCGGACCACGGCCGGCGGACGCGCGCGGTGCGGGAGATCTACGGGCGGGTGCTCCGTGGCTGAGCGGCTGTACCTCGTCGACGGGCACTCGCACCTGTTCCGGGCCTACCACGCGGTCGGCTACCTCTCCACGTCCCGCGGCGTGCCGAGTCACGCGGTGCTGATCCTGAGCGCGATGCTCTGGAAGATGATCCGCGAGGAGCGTCCGGACTACCTCGGCATCGCCTGGGACGCTCCCGGGGCGACATTCCGCGACAGGCTCTTCGAGGAATACAAGGCGACCCGCGCGGCGATGCCCTCGGACCTGGTCCAGCAGCTTCCCTACGTCCGCCGGCTGTTCGAGGCGCTCCGGACGCCCGTGATCGAGGTGCCGGGCTTCGAGGCCGACGACGTGCTCGCGACCCTGGTCGAGCGCGTGGCGCCGCGCGATCTCGACGTGGTCCTGGTCACCAGCGACAAGGACCTGCTCCAGCTCGTCGGACCCAGGGTCTCGGTGCTCTCGGTCAACGGCCGCTCCGGCGAGCGCATCTGGTACGACGCGGCCAAGGTGCGTGAGCGCTGGGGCGTCGACCCCAAGCAGATCCCCGACGTCCTCGCCCTCATGGGCGATTCGATCGACAACATCCCCGGCGTCCCCGGCATCGGCGAGAAGACGGCGGTGAAGCTCCTCGCCCAGTTCGGGAGCGTCGAGGGGATCTACGAGCACCTCCCGCTCGTGTCCGGCAAGCTCCGGGAGACCCTGGCGGCGAACCGGACGCAGGCCTTCCTGTCGCGCGAGCTGGCCACCGTGAGTCGCCACGTGCCGATCGAGTTCAGCCTGGACGCGTTCCGGCTCGAGGAGCCCGACTGGCCGAAGCTCCGCGCCCTCTGGAGCGAGATGGAGTTCACCCGCCTGCTGAAGGATCTCCCGGCGCAGGTCGTCGAGGTGAGTGCGGAGCCGGTCGCCGTGCTCGGGACCGACTCCGCCCTGGAGGAATATCTCGCGCGGATACCGGCCACGGCGCCGGTCGCCGTCGACTGGACGGGCGAGAGCCGGCCACCCGATCCCGGGCTCCGCGCTCTCGCATTCTTTCACCCCGACGCCGGAGCCGCGTTCGTCGCGCTCGACCCGCAGCGGGACGAGGGAGTTCCGGACGGGGCCTCCGCGCGCGTCGAGCCGGAGCCGGGGGCCGAACCCCTGGCCTGCGGTCGGCGATCGCCGGAGCTGCTCGCGGACGCGTGCGCCCGGCGGCTGGCGGGACGGGAGCTGATCGTCCACGACGCGAAGCCCGTGATCGAGTGGCTGCTCGCCCGGGGCTGCGTGCCGCCGGCCGCTCAGGACACGGCGGTCGCGTCGTACCTGCTCAACCCGGCGCGCGCGTCCTACCCGCTCGAAGAAGTCTGCATGGAGGTGTTCGGGGCCAGCCCGCCGGGGTTGCGCGGCGCCGCCGAGCTGCCGGATGCCGAGCTGGCGCCGCGTCTCGCGGACCGGGCCCGCTGGCTCTGGCGCTACTGGGTCCACGCCCGGGGAGAGCTCGATGCGCTCTCGCTCCGGCCGATTTACGACGACATCGACCGCCCGCTCGTCCCGGTCCTGGCGCGGATGGAGCGGGCGGGGATCCGCGTCGACGTGGAGCGGCTCGAGGGCTTCGCCAAGGAGCTCGAGCGCGGCCTCGACGGGCTCGCGCGTGAGATCTACGCGCTGGCTGGCGGGGAGTTCAACATCGGCTCGCCCAAGCAGCTCGCCACCATCCTGTTCGAGACGCTAAAGCTTCAGGCCCTGCGGCGGACCAAGACGGTCTATTCGACCGACGCCGACGTCCTCGAGCAGCTGGCGCTCGGCCACGAGCTGCCCGCGAAGATCCTCGAGCACCGGAGCCTCTCGAAGCTCAAGTCCACCTACGCCGACACGCTGCCCGGCCTCATCAACCCCGTCACCGGCCGCATCCACACCACGTTCAACCAGCTCGTCGCCGCGACGGGACGATTGTCCTCATCGGACCCGAATCTGCAGAACATTCCCATCCGGACGGAGCTGGGGCGGCGCATCCGCGCGGCGTTCATTCCCGAGCCGGGCTTCCGGTTCGTCGCCGCGGACTACTCGCAGATCGAGCTGCGCATCCTCGCGCACTGCTCGGGCGAGGAGTCGATCATCGAGGCGTTCCGTCGCGACGAGGACATCCACACGCGTACCGCGGCGGAGGTGCTGGGGGTGGCGCCGGAGGCCGTGACGGACGAGCAGCGCCGGGTCGCGAAGATGATCAACTACGCCCTCCTCTACGGCGTCTCCGGCTTCGGCCTCTCCCAGGGCGCCCGCATCCCGCGCGCCGAGGCCGAGCGGTACATCCGCGACTACTACACGACGCATCCGAAGGTCCGCGTGTTCATCGAGCGCACCCTCGCCGAGGGCCGCGAGCGGGGCTACGTGACGACCTGCCTCGGCCGTCGCCGGTACCTGCCCGACCTGAACAGCGGCAACCCGGTCGCGCGAAACGCGGCGGAGCGCATGGCCATGAACGCCCCGATCCAGGGATCGAGCGCGGACATGATCAAGCTCGCGATGGTCAGGGTCGACGCCGCGCTCCGGGAGCGGACGCTCGAGACGCGGATGCTGCTCCAGGTGCACGACGAGCTGGTCTTCGAGTGCCCACGCCACGAGGTCGCGCAGGTCGAGCACCTGGTGCGCGAGCTGATGGAGACGGCGATGCCGCTCGGCGTGCCGATCAAGGTCGACGTGAAGTCGGGGGACGACTGGGCCCAGGTCTAGTCGGCTGCTGCAAAAGGCCCGTGAATCCACCTCTTGACAAGGGTCTCCGGGCGGGGGTTGAATAGTCTTCGACGGAGGGGGAGGCGCCGCCTCCGTCGTGGCCGCAGCAATCATGGAGGTTGGAGATGGACACGCCACCGGACCAGCGGGTGCGCCATTGGCTGCAAGGCTGATGGCGCGGGAGTAGCGACGCAAGACCAAGATCCCGACTTTTGCCGGGAAGCGCAGTGAAGCCTGCGCACAGCCAGCGAAGCTCGGTGGACGGCATACCGGTTCCGCCCACCGAGCTACTTTCTTGTCCGGCCCCCGGGCTCGGGGCCGTCCCGTCGTCCTCGATCGGGGCGCAGCCGAGCGGAAGGGCCGTGCCACCGCGCCCTCGAATGGATCGGCGATTACCACCCGAGACCCAGGCCCCCCCGAGAGGACAGAGCGATGAAGGTCACGGCCAACGGCATTCGCATCAACTACACGCTCGATGGGCCGCCGGCTGCCCCGGTGGTGACGCTGAGCCACTCGCTCGCGACCGACCTGTCGATGTGGGATCCCCAGCTTCCCCCGCTCACCTCGCGCTATCGCGTCCTGCGCTACGACACCCGCGGGCACGGCGGCACCGACGCGCCTGCGGCCGCGTACACGATCGAGGAGCTCGCCGAGGACGTCCGCGCGCTGCTCCGGGTGCTCGGGATCCCGCGCACGCACTTCGTGGGTCTGTCCATGGGCGGGATGATCGGGCAGACTCTCGCGCTGACGACGCCCGAGCTGCTCGCGAGTCTCGCGCTCTGCGACACCTCGAGCCGCGTCCCGGTCGAGGCCAAGCCGGTCTGGGAGGACCGCATCCGCACCGCCGAGACGCGCGGCATGGAGCCCCTGGTCGAGCCGACCCTCGGGCGCTGGTTCACGGCGCCCTTTCGTGTCACCGGCGGCGACGTCGTCGAGCACGTCCGCTCGATGATCCGCCGGACGAGCCCGGCCGGTTACGTCGGATGCTGCCACGCCATCGCCGCCCTCGACCTGACCGAGCGGCTCGGCGCCATCAGGCTGCCGACCCTGATCATCGTCGGCGAGGAGGACCAGGGCACGCCGGTCGCCGCCTCCCGGACGATCCACGAGCGGATCAGCGGCTCCGAGCTGGCGATCCTGAAGTCCGCCTCCCACCTGTCCAACCTCGAGCAGCCCGAGGAGTTCACCCGCACGCTGACCGCCTTCCTCGGCCGCCTCGGCTGAGAGGGCGCAACTGATCGCGCTCATCCTCGCGCCCCGGACGATCCGCAGCCCGTGATTGCAACAGCCAGCCAAGATCTTGCCCGTGCGATCTTGTGAGCGAGTCGCCACCCACCAGACCCGTCTCTGCCAGCAGTCCTTGACGGGTTTATCCTTTCGGCGCCACCACCCCGTGAACTGGGCGCCGAGGTTCAGCCTTTCTAGACCAGTTCGACCTTGACCTGGCGGCCGACTGCCCGCGCGGCGCGCGTGAGCATGTCCAGTGTCACGGCGTCACTGTCGGGATCGAGGAGGCGGTCGAGCTGGCTGCGGCTGGTGTCCATCCGACGCGCCATCTCCGCCTTGCTGATGTGCTTCTCCTTCATCGCCTGCTCGATCTGCCAGGCGAGCACGCGCTTGATGGCGACGGCCTGGGTCGCTTCGTAGGTGCCCTCTTCCTTCAAGAAATCATCGAGAGCGGAGCCGATGCCGGCTTTCTTGGCACTACGCTTGGTCATGGCTCGATCTCCTTCATCCGCTTACGGGCCAGGGCAAGGTCCTCATCCGGGGTCTTCTGCGTCTTCTTGACGAAGCCGTGCAGCAGCACCATATACCCCTGCGCGATGCAGAAGATCACGCGGGCAGTGCGGTTGCCGGCAAGGTTGCTGCGGACCTCCCACAGCCCCTGCCCCAGAGGGCGGCACGCTGGCATCCCGATCGGCCACCCGTACTCGACGGTGGCGATGTCCTGCCCGATCTCGCGGCGCTCTTCCTGCGGCAGGGCCTTGAGCCAGTCGCGGACCGGCTCGCTCCCTCCCGGTGTCCGGTGAAACGCCCCGGCGATTTTCTTCAGGGCCTGTCCCATGAAGGAATGTACCAAGAATGGTACGGATCGGCAAGGAGACTACGCGCCTGACCCGCGTGGTGTCGCTGCGCGAGCTGATGGTCTCGGATCGGAGCGCCCGCGTGGCCGACATCGGCGATCCTCGGCCCCCGATCTCCGTGAAGCCCTTGATGGATCGCGAGGACATGGCGCGGTTGACCTCCAAGTACGATCTGCTGGCCGTTCCCGTCCTCGACGACGGCGGCCGCACGCTCGGCATCGTGACGGTCGACGACGTGATCGACGCCATCGTGCAGGAGCAGACCGAGGACAGCCAGAAGTTCGGGGGGCATGGAAGCCCTCGACGAGCCCTACATGAGGATCGGTTTCGTCACGATGATCCAGAAGCGCGCGGGCTGGCTCTGCGCCCTCTTCCTCAGCGAGATGCTGACGGCCACGGCCATGCAGTACTTCGAGGGGGAACTGAGCAAGGCGCAGGTCCGCGCCCACCTCAGACATCGCCGTTACCGCGAGAGGGTGAATTCGGGTTGCACCTCAGTAGCGCGGTCCGCCGGCCGGTCGGGCCGCGGTCGGAGGATTGGCGACATGAAGAACCCGCAGCATTAGGCGGACGACCCCGCAAACATCGTCCTTGGTGTCAGGGAGTCGCACGGGCCGCCTTGCAGCGCTGCCCTTGAATGACCGATGATGCGGGACCTCCACCCCGGATCGCCCCAACATTGTTCGCCACAATCGATCGCGTCCAGCCGCCAGGCTGGCGGCGTAGCGCATCGCGAAGCTCGCCCGCCAAACAGCTCGTGACACCCGCTTCGTCAAGGCATACATTCTCACCAATGGACGACCGCTTCTTCGAACGGCCGATCCTCGGGGTGCGCCCGTTCTTCTGCCAGATCGAGGCGGTGGATCCGATGGGTCAGCTCGGCGAAGGCCCAGCGGCGGCCGCAGAGCAAGCGCTTCACCCTCGACGACCAGGTGGAGTAGGTCGCCGTCGCCGCGTCCGTCGTCCACCAGCACGATGAAGTCGGGCAGGCAGCGGCGCATCTCGGAGCCGCATGGCCATGCTCATCGCCTGGCAGACCGTCAACGCCGTCCGGTCGAGTCGGACTTCGAGGCGAGGGTGGCGAGCGCGTTGGACGAGGTTGATCACCCGGGCGGGCGGCGCGGCGCCTGCATTTTCCGCTTGACAGCTCCGCGCGAATGGGTCCGTCGCGTGCCGGCTGCCCTCAGGAAATGCCGGCCCAGCGGCCGGCACTGGCCCGGCAACGGGCCTCCGCGCGGGCTCGGACCGAAAATCAGCGCCCGTCCCGAAATCGCCGGTCCTCGGGGCTCCGAGGTGGCCCCGAAACCGGGGTGTAGAGTCGATCCAGCAGAAGGGAGACGCGCCATGTACTCGCCCGCCATTCCCACCACCCTTGAGCCCGCGGCCGACCTCGATCGACTGGGCGACGAGATCGCCGAGCTGTCGGCGCATCTCGACGCCGCCACCGCCGGCCTCCTTGCCCTCATCCGCGAGTTCGACGCCCGCGGGGGCTGGAACACCGGCTTCCGCTCCTGTGCCGCCTGGCTGAGCTG
>CAZWXA010000086.1:0-618 GCA_964637755.1 uncultured bacterium
GTGAGGCCGCCGTCGACGACGAGGGTGTGGCCGGTGACCCAGCGGGCCTCGTCGCTCGCGAGGTAGACGGCCGCCCAGCCGATGTCCCACGCGGTGCCCTCGGTGCCGAGCGGGGCGCGGAGGCGGCGCTCCTCCCGTCCCGCCTCGCCGTGGTAGGCGACCATCGGAGTCCAGACCTGGCCCGGGGCGATCGCGTTGACGCGGATCCCCTGCGGGCCGAGCTGCTCGGCGAGCGTGATGACCAGCCCGATGACGCCGGCCTTGGCCGCGGCGTAGGCCGTACGCTGGTGGCCGCGGAGGGCCGCGATGGACGACACGCACGTGATCGCGCCCCCGCGGCCGAGCATCTTCCTGACGGCGGCCTGCGAGGCGAGCATCATGCTCTTCAGGTCGACAGCCATCACGCGGTCCCATTCGTCCTCGGCGAGGTCGAGGATGTCGGCGCGCGACTCGATGCCGACGTTGTTGTGCAGGATGTCGACCTGTCCGTAGCGCGCGACCGCGGCCTCGACCATGGCCCGGCACTCGGACGCGCGGGTGACGTCCGCGGCGAAGGCGGCCGCCTCGCCGCCCTCCCGGGCGATCTCCCTCACGGTCTCCTCGGCGCGCTCGATGACG
>CAZWXA010000086.1:654-11763 GCA_964637755.1 uncultured bacterium
TTGGCCATCAGCAGCCACGCGCGGCAAGCAGGGCGTGCGCGATCGACGCTGGGCGGGTTCTTACCACCCAGTTGGCTGTCGGTGCTGGGGCGGTCTTGAACACGCCCTCATCACCAGCGGCCCCCCGCGGGCGCGGGGCGTGCGATGAGGTACGCTCGGCTCTGCCTCGCATGATTATCGCTTGAAGGCGGGGTCGAGGCGGACGTCGAGGAGGTAGGGGCCGCCGCTGGCGAGGCCACGGCCCAGCGCGGGTGCCACGTCGGGAGTCTTGTCGACGCGCTCGCCGGGCACGCCGAGGGAGCGGGCGAGGCCGACGAAGTCGATCGGCGGCCGGTCGAGGTCCATCGCGACGTAGTAGTCGTCCTCCGCCGAGAACCCCTTCAGCGCGAGCGTTCGCTGCTTCAGGATCCGGTACGACAGGTTGTTGAGGATGACGTAGACGACCGCGAGGCCCTCGTGCGCCGCCGTCCAGAGGGCCTGCATGGTGTACATCGCGCTCCCGTCGCCGACGAGCGCCACGACGGGACGGTCGGGCAGCGCCAGCTTCACGCCGAGCGCCGCCGGAAGCCCCCAGCCGATCCCGCCACCGCGGATGCCGAAGAACGACGTCGAGTCCTGGCACCGGAGCAGATCGCGCACCGCCAGCAGCGCGGACGAGATGGACTCGTCGATGATCGCCGCGTTCTCGGGAATCGCCGAGGCGAGGGCATGGACGGCGGCGAGCGGGCTCATCGGCACGTGGCCCGCCTCCTTCCGGGCGCGCTCGACCAGCCCGGCACGATACGCCGTCTGCGCCGAGCGAGCGGCCTCGATCCGGGCAGCCGCCCGGGGGTGCGCGGTGGCGCCCAGCTCGCTGCGCAGCGCCTCGGCGAGGTCGGGAAGCGTCGCCTTCGGGTCACCGTGGATCGCGACCGCCGTCGGGTAGTTCTTGCCGATCTCCCACGGGTCGACGTCCAGGTGGATCACGTCGAGTCCCGGCGGCATCGGGTCTTCGTCCGGCGGGAGCGAGAGGGTGAAGAGATCCCCGCCGACGGAGAACAGGAGATCGTGGCGCATGAGCAGGCCGCGGATCTGCGGGCCGAGGCGGGGCAGCGCCCCGCCGTAGAGCGGGTGCGTGAAGGGGAAGCTGCACGCGCTGGGCACGCACTCGGTCACGACCGGGGCGCCCAGCAGCTCCGCGACCTCCACCAGTTCCGCGAGCGCGCCGGAGCGCGCGACGGCGTCGCCCGAGACGATCAGCGGGCGCTCCGCGCGGGCGAGCCGGCGCGCCGCCTGGCGGATGGCCTCGCGCGGGCCGCGAATGCGCGGGTCGACGCGCGTCGCGGCCAGCAGGTCGAGGTCGCGCTCCGCGTTCAGCACGTCGACGGGCAGCGAGAGAAAGACCGGACCGGTCGGATGCGCCAGGGCCGTCTTGCACGCCCGCCGGACGATGCGCGGCAGGTCCTCGAGCCGGCGCGCCTCCGTCGACCACTTGACGAAGGGGCGCGCGATCGGCGGCAGGTCCGCCCAGAGGATCGGCTCCGTCACGGTGAAGGCCTGGTCGTGCTGTCCGGCGGTGAGGAGCATCGGCGCGCCCGACTTCTGCGCGTCGTAGAGCATGCCCATGGCGTTGCCGAGGCCCGGGGCGATGTGCACGTTGACGGCAGCGAGGCCGCCGCTCGCCTGCGCGTAGCCGTCGGCCATCGCGACCGCGACCGCTTCCTGGAGTGCCAGCACGTAGTGGATGCCGGGCTCGCGCGCGAGCCCGTCCATCAGCGGCAGCTCGGTCGTGCCCGGGTTGCCGAACATGAGGCTGACGCCTTCCTGCTTCAGGATCTCGAGGAACGCCTGCTTCCCGGACATGAACGGCATGTAAGGTCCTCCCCGGCGCGCGCGCCGCCGGTCGATGATAAACCGCACGCTGCCTTGATTCCAGCAGAGCCGGCGCGTAGGCTGTGCGTGTGCAGCCCGCCGAGTTCCCGCTTCTCCGCGCCGCTCGCCGCCAGTCGACCGATTTCACCCCGGTCTGGCTCATGCGGCAGGCCGGCCGCTACCTGCCGGAGTATCGCGCGTTGCGCGAGCGCTTCGCCTTCCTCGATCTGTGCAAGAACCCGGAGGCCGCGGCCGCGGTGACGCTCCAGCCGGTCGATCGCCTCGGCGTCGACGCGGCGATTCTCTTCGCCGACATCCTGCTCGTGGTCGAGCCGATGGGCGTGGGGCTCGAGTTCGCCCGGGGCGAGGGGCCGTCGATCCTCCGTCCCGTCCGCTCCCTCGACGACGTGAAGCGGCTGCATCCGGTGGATCCGCTCGAGGCGACGCCGTTCGTCTTCGAGACCGTCAGGATCGTTCGTCGCGAGCTTAGCGGGCGCGTGCCGCTGATCGGCTTCGCCGGCGCGCCGTTCACCGTCGCCTCGTACCTGGTCGAGGGCGGCGCCTCGCGCGACTACCTCCAGACGAAGCGCCTCATGCACGAGGACCCGGCCGGCTGGCGCGCCCTGATGGAGGTGCTGGGGGACGTGACCGCGCGGTACCTGAACGCGCAGATCGCCGCGGGAGTCCAGGCCGTCCAGCTGTTCGACTCTTGGGTCGGCGCGCTGTCTCCGGGCGATTATCGCGAGCTCGTCCTGCCACACAGCCGGGCGCTCATCCGCTCGCTCACGCCCGGCGTGCCCGTCATTCACTTCGGCACGGGGACCGCGGGCCTGCTCCCCCTGATGAGGGACGCGGGCGGCGACGTGCTCGGCCTGGACTGGCGCGTGGACCTCGACGAGGCGTGGGCGCGGCTCGGCCCGGGAGTGGCCGTGCAGGGCAACCTCGACCCCGCGATCCTCCTCTCCCGGCCCGAGCACTTCCGCCCGCGCGTCCGCCGCATTCTCGATCAGGCTGGCGGCCGGCCCGGCCACATCTTCAACCTCGGGCACGGCGTCCTCCCCCAGACGCCGGTCGATCACGTCATCGCACTGGTGGACATGGTCCACGAGATGTCGAAGAAATGAGCCGCGGCTCGACGCCGCTCGACCTGGCGGGCGGGAGGCCCCAGGAAGCCGAGATCGCCGCGGGCGGGAGGGATCTCGGGTAGCGTCCGTGATCGATTCCGTGCTCCTGATCGCCTTCGGCGGTCCCACCAGGCGGGAGGAGATCCGCCCGTTCCTCGAAAACGTCACGCGCGGCCGCCGCATCCCCCCCGAGCGCGTCGAGGAGGTGGCGCGCCACTACGAGCAGATGCCCGGCTCGCGCTCGCCGCTCGGCGAGCTGACCGAGCGCCAGGCCACGGCGCTGCGCGCGGCGCTCGCGGGCGCCCGCCTGCCGTTTCCGGTCCGCGTGGGGATGCGCAACTGGCATCCGTACTTGCACGAGACGCTCGCCGGGATGGCCGCGGCGGGCTCCCGGCGGGCGCTCGGCATCATCCTCTCCTCCTTCCGGACCGAGGCGTCCTGGGATCGCTACCAGCGGGATGTCGCCGAGGCGCGCGCGAGGGTGCCCGGCGCGCCGGAGGTCGTCTACGCCCCCGAGTGGTTCAACCATTCCCTGTTCGTCGAGGCGGTCGCCGATCGCGCGGCGGCGGCACTCGCGGAGGTCGCGCCCGGGCAGCGGGCGTGGACACCCCTGGTCTTCACCGCCCACAGCGTGCCCGTGTCGATGGCCGAGGCGTCGCCCTACGTCGCGCAGCTCACGGAGAGCGCCGATCTGGTGGCGACTCGCCTCGAGCACAAGCGCTGGTCGATCGCCTACCAGAGCCGGAGCGGCGGTCCGCGCGACCCGTGGCTCGAGCCGGATGTCGGCGAGGTCATCCGCAGTCTCGCCGCCGACGGCGAGCAGGACGTGGTCGCGGTGCCGATCGGCTTCGTCTGCGACCACGTCGAGGTGCTGTACGACCTCGACATCGCGGCGCGCGCGACCGCCGACCGGCACGGCATCCGCCTCCACCGGGCCTCCGCGCTCAACGACCACCCGAAGTTCATCGATCTCCTCCTCGACCTCGTGCGGCGCGCCGCCGCGCCGAACCAATAGAAGATGCGAGCCGTAGGCGAGCGTTCCCTATCGCAAGCCCCGCGACAGCGGGGCGTCGCTGGTGATGAGGGCGTCGGACCGATCGCCCAACCGGTCTCAGCGCCGCGGGGTTCTCGGCCCTGACACGCCTGGTGGTCGTCGGGGGCGGGATCGCCGGGCTCGCGGCGGCGCACCGCACGTGCGAGATTGCCGCGGAGCGCGGCTCGGCGATCGACCTGACGCTGATCGAGGCACGCCCGCGTCTGGGCGGGACGATCGCGACCGAGCGCGCGGGCGGGTTCCTCGTCGAGGCCGGGCCCGATTCCTTCCTCTCGGAGAAGCCGTGGGCGCTCGCCCTCTGCCGGCGCCTCGGCGTCGAGGACCGGCTCGTTCGCACCGACGACCGCTTCCGCAAGACCTTCGTGCTGTTCGGCGGGCGGCTCCACCCGCTGCCGGAGGGCTTCCAGCTTCTGGCGCCGACCCGCATCGGGCCGTTCCTGCGGTCCGGGCTTCTCTCCTGGCCCGGCAAGCTCAGGATGGGGCTCGACCTCGTGTTGCCTCGCGGCGGCGGTGGTGACGAGAGCCTCGGGAGCTTCGTCCGGCGGCGCCTCGGGAGGGAGGCGCTCGAACGGATCGCCCAGCCACTCGTGGCCGGGATCTACACGGCCGATCCTGACGAGCTGAGCCTCGCGGCGACGATGCCGCGCTTCCAGGACCTCGAGCGGACGGCGCGAAGCGTCACGCTCGCCCTCTGGCGCGCCGCGCGGCGGTCGCCGCAGGCGGCGGGCGCGAGCGGGGCGCGCTGGAGCCTGTTCGTGACCTTCCGCGAGGGCATGGAGGACCTCATCCGCACCCTCGGCGACCGCCTCCCGCCGGGATCGGTGAGGCTCAAGGAACGGGTGAGCGGGATCGAGCCCCGGGCCGGGACGTGGCGCATCGGTCTCGCAGACGGTGGGGGCCTCGATGCCGATCTCGTGGTCGTCGCCACCGAGTCGCACCAGGCGGCGCGCCTGCTCCGCTCCCTCGCTCCCTCGCTCGCGCACCTGCTGAGCGAGATCCCCTACGCGTCGTCCGCCACCGTGAGCCTGGGCTACCGGCGCGCCGCCGTGCCCCACCCGCTCGACGGTTTCGGCTTCGTCGTCCCGCGCACGGAAGGGCGGCCGATCCTGGCGTGCACGTTCTCGAGCGTGAAGTACCCCGGTCGAGCCCCCGAGGGACACGTCCTCCTCCGCGTGTTCATGGGTGGCGCGCTCGACGAGGCGGCCCTCGACCGCGACGACGAGGCGCTCTCGGCGGTCGCGCGCGACGAGGTCGCGCGGGTCCTCGGGGTGACGGCGCCGCCGCTCCTGACGCGGGTCGCGCGACATCCGGCCGCGATGCCCCAGTACCTCGTGGGCCACCTCGGTCGGATGGACGCGATCGAGGCGGCGCTGGCCGACCAGCCCGGTCTGGCGCTCGCGGGCAGCGCCTATCGGGGGGTCGGCATCGCGGACTGCGTCAGGTCGGGCGAGAGCGCGGTCGAGCGCCTCCTGGCCCCGCGGACGTGACGGCGCATCGAGGGCATGAGGACCCGCACCCCCGGGGGTTCATGTCGAGCTCGTGGCCGCAGACACGAGAGCGCGGATCGGACCCGCGAGCGGCGACACGGACCGGGCTCTGACAGGACGGTGTCCATGACGAACAGGACACGGGCGGCGCTCTCTCGCTCCGGAGTCATGACGCTTCTCGCGCTGACGGCACTGGCCCTCGCGGTCGCGACCCCACGGCTGCTCGCCGCCCGAGCCATGCCGGTGGACGACGGGCCGGCCGTGGCTCCGCTCGCGCGCCCGGCTGGCGGGGCCGCGGGGATCGAGCCTCGATTCCCCGTGCTGACGGTCCAGAAGCGTCCTCCCTATCCGCGCGTCTTTCTGTTCAACCCGAAGAGCGGGGTGAACACTGTCGCCTTCGCCCCGGACGGCAAGACCTTCGCGTCGGGGAGTCCCGATGGCACCGTCACCATCTGGGATGTCGCCGCGGGGGATCCTCTCGGTTCCCCTCTCACCGGCCACACGCGGGGCGTGACCAGCGTCGCCTACAGTCCGGATGGCACGATCCTGGCGTCGGGAAGCGAGGACAGCACGGTGATCATCTGGGATGTCGCCACCGGGCAGCCCCGCCACGCAGCACTCGCCGGCCACAAGCGGGGTGTGACCAGTGTCCGGTTCAGTGCGGACGGCGGGACCCTGGTCTCCGGGAGCGACGACGGAACCATCATCCTCTGGGACGTCGCGACCCACCGGCCGTCGGGCCCTCCTCTCGCGGGACACAAGGGCTGGGTCAGCAGCGTCGCGGTGAGCCCGGACGGGAAGACCTTGGCCTCCGGGAGCAACGACGGGACGGTCATCCTCTGGGACGCCGCCGCCCGCCAGCCCCTCGGTCCGCCGCTCACCGATCACACGGGCCCGGTCACGAGCGTGGCGTTCAGCGCGGACGGACGGATCCTCGCGTCCGGCAGCGGAGACCGGACGATCATCCTCTGGGACGTCGCGGCGCGCCGGCCGCTCGGTCCCCCGCTCGGCGGCCACAAGAACTGGGTGACGAGCGTTGCCTTCAGGCTGGACGGCCGGATCCTGGCGTCGGCGAGCGACGACCGGAGGGTCAGGCTCTGGGATGTCGGCGCCCGCCAGGCCCTCGGTTCCCCCCTTTTCGGCCACCGCCGCGGCGTGACGAGCGTCGCCTTCAGCCCCGACGGCCACACCCTCGTCTCGGGCGGCGACGACAGGAGGATCATTCTCTGGGACGTGCGGGTCGATGTCGGGCAGGCTCGCGCCCGGCGACCCGAGACTCGAGACTGGTGCGTCATGCGGAGTTTCCTGTTGAAGTCGCCTCATTGACGCGCGGGGGATCCTGGTACGCGAGGCCAGACGCGCCCTCGGCTGGCCGGCCGCCGAGGCGCGGCAGAGGTCTCGGGACAGAAATCGCCAACACGTCGCTGTCGAGGGGATGACCTCTGGCAGACGGAGCGCGTTCGAGGTCGGCCTTCCGGAGCTGGTTCCTTCTGCTCGCGGCGAGCGCGCTCTCTCCACTGCTGGGCGGCGCGCTCGCCTGGGCGCAGGAGCAAGAGCCGCTCGGCCAGATCACCCCGTATCTGAGGATCACCGGCGAGATCCGTGGGCGGGCGGAGTACAACGACTTCTTCCAGCCTGACCCGGCGGTCAACAACAACAACCAGTATCTCTTCGGAGCGACCCGGACCCGCCTCGGCATCTCGCTCACGACGCCCTGGGTGGACGGGTTCGCACAGGGCGAGCACACGGGGCTCTACGGGCTCCCCGACAACGCGGTCGCGGTTCCGGGCGGGGCGCTGGGGACGGGCGCGCTCTACTTCGGCGAGAACCGGTCGACCGAGCAGAGCGACGTCCACCTCAAGCAGCTCTATGTCGTGGCGAAGCCGGCCCTCCTGCACGTCCCCGGTCTCTCGCTCAAGCTCGGCCGGTTCGAGGTCCTCGACGGCCTCGAGTACCGGAGCGGGGACGCGAAGTTCGACTTCCTCAAGACGGTCCGCGTCTCCCAGCGGCTGATCGGACCGTTCGACTTCGCCCACGCCACCCGGAACTTCGACGGGGTCGCGGGAGCCTACGACACCCCGGTGATCAACGTGACCGCGGCCGCGGCGCATCCGACGGAGGGCGGGTTCAACATCGGCGCCCAGGACACGATCAACGGGATCGACGTCGTCTACGCGGCCGTGACCGGGAAGCGTGGCAGCCTGATTCCCGGCACGGAGGTGCGGGTCTTCTACCTCTACTACGCCGACGATCGGACCGCGCAGGTCGTCGACAACCGGCCGGCGGCCAGGCGTCCCACCGTCAACGTCGACAACCTGATCATCCACAACCTCGGCACACACGTCCTCACGACGCAGGCCCTGGGCCCTGGCATCGCGGACGCGCTCGTCTGGGGCGACTACCAGTTCGGCGACTGGACCACCCTCGGCCACGAGGCCTGGGCCGTGGCCGCGGAGGGGGGCTACCAGCTCACGCGGCTCCCGCTCCTGCCGTGGCTTCGCGCCGGCTACTTCCGGGGCTCGGGCGACGACGACCCGAAGGACCGGACCCACGGCACCTTCTTCAACGTGCTGCCGACCGCGCGCATCTACGCCAACTTCCCCTTCTACAACCTGATGAACGTCGAGGACGCCTTCGGACAGGTCATCCTCACCCCGACGAAGGACACCAGGCTCCGCGTCGACTATCACGTGCTGGGGCTGTCGTCCTCGAAGGACCTCTTCTACTCCGGTTCGGGGGCGCAGCAACGTTCGGGCCCCTTCGGCTACGCCGGGCGCGCCTCCAACGGCGCCCACTCGCTCGCCGACGTGGTCGAGGCCGGCTTCAGCCACACGCTCAACCAGTACTTCTCCTGGAACGTCTACTACGGCCACGCGTTCGGGGGCGGCGTGGTGCGGCGCTTCTTCAAGGGCCAGGACGAGGCCGACTACGCCTTCCTGGAGGTCACGGCGAAGTTCTGAGCGCCGGCTGCTCGGGGCGCGCGGCGGCCGGTTCCGCCGGCACTTCCCCGACCAACTCGGACTCGCCTTTGTCCATCCGCTCGATTACTCTGGCACCCTGGTGTTGACCGGGAGGCTGCCAGCAGCCCGCTTCCCCGAGGACGCGCGCTCACGTCCGACTCGAGCGACGGCGGCCCGGGAGTTGCGAGCCGGTCGCGAGGCATGAGCTGGCGCGAGGCATGAGCTGAGAGGTTGGTCACGCCACCGAGAACATGGAGGAGCCCGAGCATGCCGATCGTCAAGGCTGAAGACCTGGAAGCGCTGACCGCCCGCATCTTCAGCGCCCGCGGCGTCCCCGAGTCGGACGCGAGGTGGATCGCCACGTTGCTGGTCCGAGCGAACCTGCGTGGTCACGACTCGCACGGCGTGATCCGCATCCCGCAGTACGTGGCGTCGATGGGGAAGGGCGAGACGAACCCCACGCCGAAGATCCAGGTGCTGGCGGAGACGCCGACGACCGCGATGATCGACGGCGACCAGGGATTCGGCCAGGTGGTGGCCCGCCGCGGGATGGAGCTGGCGATCGGCAAGGCGCGGGCGAGCGGGCTCTCGGCGGTCACCCTGCAGCGCACCAACCACGTCGGCCGGCTGGCCGACTACGTCGAGCTGGCGGCGCTCGAGGGCATGATCGGCCTGATGTGGGTCAACGCCCCCCTGTCGCTCAACGTCGCCCCGTGGGGCGGCGCCGCGCGCCGGCTCGGAACGAACCCGCACGCGGTCGGGATCCCGGGCAAGGACGGCGCGGCCATGGCGCTCGATTTCGCCACGAGCGTCGTCGCCGAGGGCAAGATGCGCGTGAAGTTCAACCGCAAGGAACAGGCGCCCGCCGGCTGGATGCTCGACGGCGAGGGGCGCCCGTCCCGCGATCCGCAGAAATACTACTCGACGCCGAAGGGGTCGCTGCTCCCGGCGGGGGAGCACAAGGGGTACGGGCTCGGGCTCGTGGTCGAGATCCTCGGCGGCATCCTCTCGGGAACGGGGGCCGCGCGCGCCGGCGAGGGGCCGGTCCGGAACGGCACGCTGATGATGGTCATCGACGTCCAGCGCTTCCTGCCGCTCGAGTCGTTCCTCACGCAGGTCGAGGACCTCTTCACCTACGTGAAGTCGGCGCCGCTCGCCGAGAACTCGAAGGGCATCCTGATTCCCGGCGAGCCCGAGGCGCGCACCGAGGCGGACCGCCGCGCCAACGGCATCTACATCGAGGACGAGACCTGGGCGCAGATCGAGGCCGCGGAGCGGGGGAAGGCCGCGCCGACCCCATTTCAGGGCTGAAGCGCGCGCCGGGACTACCGGCGGGCGTACAGGCGCTCGGCGTTCCCGAAAGCGATCCGCTCCGCGACGTCGGGCGGCAGCTGCCCGAGCCAGGCGCGGACACCGGCGAGGTAGCGCGGCAGCTCCTCCCAGCGCGACGTGATCCAGGTGTCCGTCCCCACGCAGAAGCGCTCCGGGTAGCGCAGGAAGAGCGCGCGCCACTCCGGGTCGAGTGTGCCGCCGGGCGCGACGTCGGTCCGGAGGGCCAGCTCGACCCAGAGGTTCGGATAGCGGGCGAGGAGCGCCGCGACTTCGGCCGGTCCGGCCGACATGCCGGCGTGGGCCCAGAGGACGCGAATGCGAGCGTCGTGAGCGAAGAGGATCTCGATCGCGCCCGCGTCCGAGTGCGAGTGCAGCACGAGACCCTGCTCCACGGCGAGCGCGACGAAGCGCTTCATGAGCGGCCCGCGCGCGTCCTCCGCGCGCAGGTGGAACTCGCCGAGACCCCGGTAGATCCCCCGCCGCAGGCGCTCCTGCACGTACGCGAACACCTCCGGATCGCGGTGCCACGAGCCCATGTCGGCGCGCGTGCGATAGGGGCGGAGCTCGGGCACCACGCGCTTGGGATCGAGCTCGTAGAGCTTCAGGGTTCCGTCGTCCGGCGTGCTCGACACCAGCGCTCGCGCCACCCCCGCGCCGTCCAGGATCCTCAGGACCGCCTCGGGCGGGTAGACGGACCAGTCCGGCATGCTGTAGTGCACGTGGGTGTCGAAAAGCGGCAGCTCGGCGGCGCGGCAGGGTGCCGCGCCGATCACGAGCAGGCTCGCGACGACTCCCCCGATCGCCCGGATGGCTGCGCGAATCTCTCGCCGCATCATCGCCGAAGGATAACAGACCGGCGGCCGCCAGCGCACCGGTTCTGGACTCCAGGTCGCGCTCCGGTGCCGGCGCGGCGGCATGTCCGGGTGTCGAGGGACCGGCGCGGCCGCGCGGATCGGGTAGAATCGGCGGCGGGGTGCGGCCGTAGCCCGCCGCCGGCTTCGAGCGGCCGGCTCGGGCCCCGGCTGGGCCTCGAGACCTCGGATGCGGGCGAGGAGGGTTGTGATGCTCGACGTCGTGACCATGAAGGAGATCGAGGCGATCTTCGCCGTCACCGACGCGATGGGGATCCACCGCGAGTCCCTCGTCATTCCCCTCGGCCCGGCGACCCCGGGCCGGGTCCGCCGGACGCCCGCCGGGAAGATCGAGATCACCGTCGACGCCGAGAAGCCGCTCGACGCGTGGCTCGCCGAGCTGCCGGCGCTGATCAGGGCCGCGGGAGTGGTGTGACCGCGCGGCGGCCG
>CAZWXA010000087.1:0-11739 GCA_964637755.1 uncultured bacterium
AGCGGTTCCTCGACGCGATCCGGGCCCACCAGGCTCCGAAGCCAGGAGGGTGAGCGGCGCGCCCAGGGGAACCCGCACGCCCCTGGTGCGACTCCTGGCGCTTCACGGTCGTAGCAGGCTCGCGCCTCTTCGGGCACGCGCTCGGCGGCGAGCAGGTCGACCATCGAGCCGCGCCCGGGGATCCGATCGAGCAGCGACGGGGCGGCGGTCAACCGGGGCGGCGGGTGCTGGTTCCCAAGCCGGGCGGAGGCGAGAGGCCGGGCGAAGGCGAGAGGCCACTCGGGATACCCGTGATCCGAGGACCCACGGGGCTGTACAGGACGGCCCGCCCGTAACCGGGTGGCCGGAAGGGAGCGTGAACGATGCTGGACACGACCATCGCGGGAAGCCTGCCGAAGCCGTCCTGGCTCGCCAGGCCGGAGATGCTCTGGGCGCCCTGGCTGCTGCCGCCGGAGGGGCTGGCCGAGGGTCAGCGCGATGCCGTGCGGCTGGCGCTGCGGGACCAAGAGGAAGCGGGAATCCAGGTCGTCACCGACGGCGAGCAGTCCCGGCAGCACTTCGTCCACGGCTTCCTCGAGAAGATCGAGGGCATCGACCCCCGCCGCCGCGTGACGATGGGGATCCGCGCCGACCGGTACCAGGCCCAGGTGCCGGTGGTGACGGGGCCGATCCGCCGCCCCGGCCCGATCCACGGCGCCGACGTCCGCTTCGCCCGCGCCCACACCACCCGCCGGCTGAAGTTCACGATCCCCGGGCCGATGACGATCGTCGACACGCTCGCCGACGAGCACTACCGCGATCGCGAGCGGCTGGCCATGGAGTTCGCCCGCATCATCAACGAGGAGGCGCGCGATCTCGCCGGCGCCGGCCTGGACGTGCTCCAGCTCGACGAACCGGCCTTCAACGTCGACGCCTACTTCGACGACGTGAAGGCGTGGGGGATCGCCGCCCTCGAGCGCGCGAGCGAGGGGCTCGGCATCCGCACGGCCGTCCACATCTGCTACGGCTACGGGATCAAGGCCAACGTCGAGTGGAAGCAGACGCTCGGCGCCGAGTGGCGCCAGTACGAGCGGACCTTCCCGCTGCTGGCCCGGAGCCGGATCGACCAGGTGTCGGTCGAGTGCGCCGGCTCGCGCGTGCCGATGCCGCTGCTCGGGCTCCTCGAGGGCAAGGACGTGCTCGTGGGCGCGATCGACGTGGCCACCACCGCCGTCGAGACCCCGGAGCAGGTCGCGGCCACGATCCGCGCGGCGCTCTCCTTCGTGCCGCCCGAGCGGCTCTATCCGTGCACGAACTGCGGCATGGCCCCGCTCCCGCGCGAGGTGGCGCGCGCCAAGCTGCGGGCGCTCGGCACCGGCGCCGCCCTGGTCCGCGCGGAACTCGCGTGAGGAGAGTTCCCTCGGCCCCGAGCGTTTCGTCCCGCGGAGGGTCTACTCGAGCACGTTCACTCCCGAGACCCCGAAGTGGCTCGCCGCGGCCAGCATGTGCCGATCGTTGGTAAAGACCTCGGCGAAGCCATTCGCCCGGGCGCAGCCAAGGTGGAGGGCATCACCCGCACGGAGCACGCGCGCTGCCGGCAACCGTCGAACCAGCTCGAAGACCGTCGCCATCAACTCGGAACCCAGCGGGAACCAGTGCCAGACTCCGTCACGCTCGTCACGGGCGAAGTCCTCGAAGATCCCGCGGGCGTGTCGAGGCGTCAGGTTGTCCTCTCGCACGTGCCGGCGCACGGCGCACATGAACTCCAGGCGTGCCAGCTCGCATGACGCCAGCCCGGCTGCCTCGTAGGCGAGCGCGCGCACCCGCTCGGCGCCCGGCTCGTTGAGGTAACACTTGGCGACGTACGCCGCGTCCAGGTAGATCACTCGCGATCTCGCATCTCCGAGATGTAGACCGCCGAGTCGATCCGAATCAGCGGCCGGTTCCGGATCTGTCGCTCCCGGTTGGGCAGGGGTCTGCCGGCGAGCGGCCGGTCGAAGGCTCGGAGCGTCACGACGCGCCGGCCCCGATCCGTAACGACGAGTGCCTGGCCAGCGGCCGCGGCTCGGACCCACCGGCCGGTGTCGAGGTGGAGCTCGCGGATGCTGATCGTTTTCATGTGCACATCGTGTCACACCGGCCGGCGCGCCACAAAGTGCAGGCGCTCGGGCGCCCGGTCGACCTCCCGCCCACCGGGGCGGGGAAAAGCTCCAGCGACGGATTGACTGTGGAGCACGATGTGGAGTAGGTTCCACACTGTTCCACATATGACGACGATCCAGGTGGTGCTCGAGGACGCCCTGCTCGAGGCGGCGGACCGGGCGGTCCGCCGCTTGAAGGTGAATCGGTCGGCGCTCATCCGGGATGCGTTGCGCGAACACTTGAGACGACTCAGCATCCTCGAGAAGGAACGACGGGACCGCGAGGGCTACGCACGACACCCGATCGCCAAGGACGAGTTCGGTGTCTGGGACAAGGTCACGGCGTGGCCGGACGATTAGAGCGAGGCGAGGTCCGCCTCTACCGGTTCCCTGCACCCGACAAGGAGCGGCCGGTTCTCATCCTGACCCGCCGAGACCTTTCCCGGCGCCGCCGTCCACGCCTACACCGCGACCGCGACGCCGCCGGTGCGGTCCGACATGGTGACCGAGCCGCTCGTCAGGGGGTCGTGTGGACGTAGTAGTCGGGCACGGGGGCGCCGAGGTCCACGTCCTCGCCCAGGCTCGCCAGGGCCGCCAGCCAGAACCTCGGAAGGGGGAGCGGCACGGTGAGCACGATCTTCCTGATGCGTCGCCGGAGGCCGGGGTCGCCCTCCGCCAGCCGGTAGAGCCACCGCCACACGCTGATCTCCCCACGATCGAGGATCTGGGCGAGGATCTCGTCGCTTGCCAGGTCGAGGGTGTCCCGGTTCCAGAGCGCGCGAGAATCGATCACCGGGTCACGCATCCGGGCTCTCCATGACCGTGGCGGCAATTCGCTGAGCCCAGCTGCGCCCACAGGCGGACACATGGGTCCAGTCGTTCCAGGGCGGCTTGAGCCCCCTGTAGGTAGTCAAGTCGATGGCGGCCTCATCCGCGGGTGTGGCGGCGGCAAGCCGCTCCACCACCTCGGCCAGCGGCGAGCTGCCGCTACCCTGGCGGTAGATCTCGTCGAACGATCGGAGCGCGGCGGGCACGCGGTCCGCCCCGAGCCGCTCACACAGCACGACGGTGTCCAGGTAGTCCCGAAGGGTGTGGCGGGTGACCAGGAGCCACGCCTTGATCCGCAGCATCTCGGCGAGGGTGGGAACGCGTAGCCCGTCGACGACCTCGGTCTCGAGGGGCCGAGTGCGCCGAAGCTGACGGATGCCCGTGAGGATCCCGTGGAGCTGTCCCAGGATCAGCACCGGACGCTGGATCCGATCCGTTTGCCAGCCGGCAGCGGCCTCGAGGGTGGCGAGAACCTCGTCGAAGCGCTCACGGAGATCTTTCATCACGTGATCCCCGTCCAGGCTGACCCGATGTCCGGCATGGATTGCCGCGGCGGTGCCGCCGACGAGGACGGTCCCAGGCACGAGGTGCTGGAGATGGCGCTCTGCAGCGAGCAAGCGTTCCCAGTCCGGCAGCGGCCCTTCGTGACGGCTCACATCTCGATCTTGACACGGCGGGCGGCCCGCGCCAACCCCCGGACCTTGCCGCCATGCCGCCCTGATCTGGCGCGCGCCCGCCACTACTGCTGGGATTGCCGGCGCTCGCCTGCTTCCCTGGTCGCCCGCCACCTTGTGATCCAGGGAAGGCACGCACTGCGGGGCCACGTACCACCTGGCGAGCCGGGCACCTGGCGAGCCCGGCCGGGTTCTGATCCGACCTTGCGCCAGTACAACAGGAGCGCCGCCTGCGCTACTGTAGCTGGTGGAATACCCTATGCGCTGGCTGATCGACGGATACAACGTGATCCGGGCCGACCCGGACCTGGCCGGCATCGACCGCCGGAACCTGGAGGAAGGCCGGAGCGCCCTGCTCGCAGTCGTGGCACGGGTGGCGCGGGGGTCCCGCGACGACTTCACGGTCGTCTTCGACGGCGCCAGGCTCCGGGGCGCCGCCGGCGCCGCGGGGCGGGTCGGCGTCGTCTTCTCCCGTCCCCCGGAGAAGGCCGACGACGTCCTCGTGCGGCTGGCCCGCGAGAGCGGGCCGGGGGCGACCGTGGTCACCTCGGACCGGGGGATCCAGGCCGCCGCTCGCCGAGCGAGGGCCGGCGTCGTCGGCGCGGCCGCATTCCTGGACCGGGCAGCGGACCGACCGCTCGACCGGGACGCCCGCGACAAGGAGACGCTCGACGACGATGCCGAGCCGGAAGCCCCGGGGAAGCCGAAGAAGGGGAACCCGCGCCGGCTGTCTCGCGCCGAGCGGCAGACGCGGCGGGCGCTCGGGCGCCTCCGGTCGCCCGGCAGATAGCTCACGCAGATAGCCGCCGATCTTGCGGGTCAGCTCGTCGCCGTCCGCCGGGTTGACCGAGACGCGGATGCACCTCTCCCGTGGCGGCGACCGGGTGCCCGTTCCGCCCGACGCTGGCGCCGAGGTTTGCGTCCCTTCGCGCCGACCCGTAGAATCTAGGCACCTCGGTTCACGTCCGGGACCGCGAGCCTGCTCAGGGGGGACCATGGCGATCGTCAGGCAGGACTTCTCGCTCGACGCGAAGTACCGGCAAGAGGAAGGGCTCATCTTCCTGTCCGGCGTCCAGGCGCTGGTCCGGTTGCCCCTCGACCAGCACCGCGCGGACCGGCGCCGCGGCCTCAACACGGCCACGCTGATCTCCGGCTATCGCGGGTCTCCCCTCGGCGGGCTCGACCTGACCCTCGAGCGCAACCCGCAACTGCTGCGCGAGCACAACGTCGTCTTCGTCTCGGGCGTCAACGAGGACCTCGGCGCCACCGCCATCTTCGGCTCCCAGCAGGCCAACCTCTACCCGCGGCCGAAGTACGACGGCGTCCTGGGCATGTGGTACGGCAAGGCGCCGGGTGTCGACCGGACGGGCGACATCTTCAAGCACGCCCAGTTCATGGGGGTCGGGCGCCACGGCGGCGTCCTGGCGCTCGCGGGCGACGACCCGACCTGCAAGTCGTCGACGCTCCCGTCGGCCTCCGAGGTCGCCCTCTACGACGCCATGATGCCGATCCTCTTCCCGGGCAACGTCCAGGAGATCCTCGATCTCGGCCTCCACGGGTTCGCGCTCTCGCGCTTCTCCGGGCTCTGGGTCGGCGTCAAGTTCGTCACGAACGTCGCCGACGAGATCGGCACCGCCGAGGTCGCCCCGGACCTCGTCAAGCCCGTGATCCCCGATCTCGTGATCGACGGCCGGCCCTGGCAGCACACGCAGAACCCGAGACTCCTGGCGCCGGACAGCCTGGTACAGGAGCGGGAGATCTTCTACGGCCGCCTCGAGGCCGCGAAGGCGTACGCCGCGGCCAACGGGCTCAACCGCATCGCTGTCCCCACGCCCGACGCCTGGCTCGGGATCATGGCCGCCGGGAAGACGTACTACGACGTGCGGGAGGCCCTCCTCCAGCTCGGCCTGGACGACGCGGCCCTCCGCCGTCACGGGATCCGGCTGCTGAAGATGGGGATGCTCTTCCCCCTCGAGCCCGGCATCGTCCGGGAGTTCGCCCGTGGGCTTCAAGAGATCCTGGTCGTCGAGGAGAAGCGGCCGTTCCTCGAGCTGTTCACCCGCGACCTGCTCTACAACGGCCCCGAGCGGCCGCTCTGCGTCGGCAAGAGCGATGAGCACGGCCAGCGACTCGTCCCGGCCGACGGCGAGCTGGACGCCGACCGCGTCGCGACCGTCATCGCCCGGCGCCTCGAGCGCCGCCTCGAGCTCCCGTCCGTGACGGCGCGCGTCGCGCTTCTGGAGGCGCTCTCCCAGCGCCCCGCGCCGCTGACGCTCGCCCGGCCGCCCTATTTCTGCTCGGGCTGCCCGCACAACCGGTCGACCGTGGTGCCGGAGGGCAGCATCGCGGGGGGTGGCATCGGCTGCCACGGCATGTCGCTCGGGATGAACCGCAACACCTTCGGGATCACCCACATGGGCGGCGAGGGGGCGCAGTGGGTCGGCATGGCGCCGTTCGTCGAGATGCCGCACCTCTTTCAGCAGCTCGGCGACGGGACGTTCTTCCACTCGGGCTCGCTCGCGGTCCGCCAGGCGGTTGCCGCTGGCGTCAACGTCACCTACAAGATCCTCTACAACTCCACGGTGGCGATGACGGGGGGGCAGGACGCGGCCGGCGCGCTCCCCGTCGACGCGCTGACCCGGTGGCTCGAGGCCGAGGGTGCGCGGCGCATCGTCGTGATGACCGACGAGCCCGACAAGTACGGGCCAAAGGCGCGCTGGGCGCCGGGCGTCGAGGTCTGGCACCGGGACCGGCTCGACGAGGTCCAGCGGGTCCTTCGCGAGATCCCGGGGGTCACCGTGCTCGTCTACGACCAGCGCTGCGCCGCGGAGAAGCGGCGCCTGCGCAAGCGCGGAAAGCTCCCGGATCCGGCGATGCGCGTCTACATCAACGAGGCGGTCTGCGAGGGGTGCGGCGACTGCGGGGTGAAGAGCAACTGCCTCTCGGTCCACCCGGTCGACACCGAATTCGGGCGCAAGACGCAGATCCACCAGTCGAGCTGCAACAAGGACTACTCCTGCCTCGACGGCGACTGCCCCTCGTTCGTGACGGTGGTGCCGCTCGGCGCGCCGAAGAAGAAGGACCGGAAGATCTACACCGTCGACCGGCCGTTGCCGGAGCCGACCCCGCGGGTCCCGGCCAACGCGTCCATCTACATGATGGGGGTTGGCGGCACCGGAGTGGTGACCGTGAACCAGCTCCTCGGCACCGCGGCCCTGCTCGAGGGCAAGCACGTGCGCGGCCTCGACCAGACCGGGCTCTCCCAGAAGGGGGGACCGGTCGTCTCGCACCTGAAGGTCGGGGGGGACTCCCGGGAGGCCTCGAACAAGATCGCGGCCGGCGAGGCCGACTGCTACATCGGGTTCGACATCCTCGTCGCCACCCAGCCGACGAGCCTCGATCACGCGCGGCCGGACAAGACGATCGCCGTCGTCTCCACCTCCCAGGTGCCGACGGGCGCCATGGTGACGTCGACGGACGTGCGCTTCCCCGACCAGAGCGGCCTGATCGCGTCCATCAACCGGGTGACCCGGAAGGACGAGAGCGTGTACCTGGACGCCATCGGACTCGCGGAGGAGCTGTTCGACGACCACATGGCCGCCAACCTGCTGATGCTCGGCGCCGCCTACCAGGCCGGTGCGATTCCCATCTCGGCGGGAGCGATCGAGGAAGGGATCGTCCTCAACGGCGTGTCCGTCTCCATGAACACGCACGCGTTCCGCGCGGGCCGGCTGCTCGTGGCGGACCCCGGGTGGCTCGGGACGATCAAGCGGCATCGCGCCGGCGCCGTCGAGGTCGAGCAGGCCGCGCTCGCCCCGGAGCTGGCCGCGATGCTGGCGCCGCTCCGGGGCGAGACCCTCCGGCTCGCGTCCATCCGCGTCCGGGAGCTCACCGAGTACCAGAACCGGAGGTACGCGGAGCGATACGTGGACTTCGTGAAGCGGGTCTGGGCGGCGGAGCAGGGACGGGTGCCGGGGCGCACGAAGCTCGCCGAGGCCGTGGCGCGGTACCTCTTCACACTCATGGCGTACAAGGACGAGTACGAGGTGGCGCGCCTCCACCTGAAGAGCAGCCTCGCCGCCGCCCTCGAGTCCGCCCATCCGGGCGGCGTGAAGATCCAGTACAACCTGCTCCCGCCGATCCTCCGCGCGCTCGGCCGGAAGAAGAAGATCCGGCTCGGGCGATGGTTCGATCCCGTCTTCCGCGTCCTGTCCGCCATGAAGGCCCTCCGGGGCACGGCGCTCGACCCGTTCGGCCGCGCGGAGGTGCGCCGGGTCGAGCGCGAGCTGATCGGCGCGTACCGAGCGCTGGTCGAGCAGGCGCTGGCCGGGCTCGGCCCGGAGACCTACGACAAGGCCGTGAAGCTCGCCGAGCTTCCCGACGTGATCCGGGGCTACGAGGACGTGAAGCTCAGGAACGTGAAGCGCTTCCGGGACGAAGTCCGGGCCCTCGGCTTCTAGCGGGGAGCGAAGAACCCCGGACGCCGCCGGCCGTTCTCGACGGCCGGCGGCGCTAGTCGGCGTTCCGGGCCGAGCGCCGGAGCTTCGTCGCCGCGCGGCGCTTCTTGGCCGCGATGCGCCGCTCCTCCGCTGCCCCCGTCGGCCGGCTCGGGCGCCGGCGCTTCACCGGCGCGAGGGCAGCGAGGATCAGGGCGCGCACCTTCTCGCGCGCGTCCTCGATGTTCGCGCCCTGGCTCCGGGTCTTCTGGCTCGTGACGACGAGCCGGCCCTCCGCGTCCCGCCGGCGCCGCCCGAGGTCGAGGCGCGCGCGCGCCTCGACCGATACCCCTTCGATGGCGGCCGTGTCCACCCGCAGCTCGACCTTGGTCGCGACCTTGTTGACGTTCTGACCCCCGGGACCGGAGGCCCGCACGGCGCGGAGGGTGATGGCGTGCGCGGGAACGCGCACCGCCTCGGTGACGATGATCGGGTCGCTCACGGGCTCATTGTACGGCCGCAAGTCGGTACGGCCGCGACTCGCGTCGGGTCCGCCGGCGGCCCGCGCACTTCGCGTGGTCCGGGCACACGGCTGCGCGCGCGGCCGACGGGTGGCGCCCGGGTCGTAATTGTCGATTGACACACCTACGCTTGAGTGCTACAACGCCGTCCACCGATGGTTGAGCCTTCAACCGGCCCTGCTGGACACGCGACTCCGTGCGGGTGGGGGAGCGTGTCCAGGGGCGCCGTTCCGGGCGCCGAACGCGCCCACCAGCGGTCGTCCGGTCGCGTCCTGCCTGGCCCGGGGACCGCTAACAGATCGCTCTGGCACATGCAGTCATCGATCAGCCGCAAGACGAGGGAGGTCATATGGTCAACCTAACCATCAACGGTACATCTCACTCGGTCGACGTGGCTCCGGAGACCCCGCTCCTGTGGGTCATCCGAGAGCACCTGCAGATGACCGGCACGAAGTTTGGCTGCGGCCAAGCGCTGTGCGGCGCCTGCACCGTTCACCTCGACGGCGCGCCCATCCGCTCGTGCCAGACGGCCGCGTCCGCGGCTACCGGCAAGAGGATCACGACCATCGAGGGCCTGCATCCCGAGGGGCGCCACCCCGTGCAGGTCGCGTGGATCGCCGAGCAGGTGCCCCAGTGCGGGTACTGCCAGTCCGGCCAGATCATGTCGGCCGCCGCGTTGCTCGCGCGGACCCCGAACCCGACCGACCAGCAGATCGTGGAGGCGATGCAGGGCAACATCTGCCGGTGTGCCACGTATCTGCGGATCAAGCGCGCGATCAAGCGCGCCGCGCAGGGGGTGTAACCCATGACCACCGAACTCAACCGACGAGACTTCCTGAAGGCCGGCGCCGCGGGTGCCGGCTTCGTGCTGACGTTCAAGATCGCGGGTGGCGGGATGACCGCGACGCCGGCCGCCGCCGGGGGGGCGTGGGAAGCGCCGAACGCGGCCTACACCATCGACCCGAGCGGCATCGTCACCGTCCACATCACCAAGGCCGAGATGGGGCAGGGCGTCGGGACCGCGCTCGCGCAGATCGTGGCCGAGGAGCTGGAGGTGGACTGGAAGGACGTCCGCATCGACTACCCGACCAGCGAGGCCAAGTACGGCCTGATGCTCACCGGCGGCAGCTGGAGCGTGAACTGGACCTTCGACACGCTGTCGCGGGCCGGTGCCGCGGGGCGGATGCTGCTGGTCGACGCCGCCGCCAAGCAGATGGGCGTCAATCCGGCGGACTGCGTCGCCGAGGGCGGCCGGGTCCGGCACCTGCCGAGCTCGCGCAGCATGTCCTACGGCGAGATCGTCTCCAAGGTCGGGATCACGGCCAGCCTCTCCGAGGAGGAGCTGAAGAAGATCCAGCTGAAGAAGCCGGCCGACTACAAGGTCGTCGGCCGGTGGATCCAGCGGCTGGACATCCCCGAGAAGACCAACGGCCGGGCGAAGTTCGGCATCGACCGGTTCCTGCCGGGCATGGTCTACGCGAAGGTGGCCTATCCGCCGACCCGCTCGGGCGCCAAGCACACGGCCGTGGACGACACCGAGGCCAAGAAGGTCAAGGGCTACGTCGCGACCGTCGTCAACGACGACATCGTCGCGGTGGTGGCGGACAGCTACTCCAACGCGGTGAAGGCGCGCGACGCGCTCAAGGTCACCTGGGACCTGGGCCCGAACGCGAACGTCAGCACCGAGTCGATCAAGAAGATGTACTGGGACGCCGCCAAGAACGACACCGCCGCGCCCTCGTGGGTCGACGTCGGCGACGTGAAGGAAGCACTGAAGAAGGCGATGCGGGTTCACGAGGCCGCGTACTGGACCGATTACGTCTCCCACTCCCCGATGGAGCCGATGAACTGCGTGGCGCGGTTCCAGGACGGGGTGTTCGACTTTTTCAGCGGCAACCAGTTCCAGACCCGGGCGATGGGCGACCTGTCCAAGAAGTTCGGCGTCGATCCGTCGAAGATCCGCGTCCACCAGCAGTATCTCGGGGGTGGCTTCGGCCGCCGGCTCGAGCCGGACTACATGCTGGACGCCGGGCTGATCGCCAAGGCCGTCGGCAAGCCGGTCAAGCTCATCATGTCGCGCGAGGAGGACATGCGACGCGACTTCTATCGTTCCGCCACCCTCCAGGTCATGCGGGGCGGGCTCGACTCGGCCGGAGCGGTGACGGCGTGGGAGAACGCCCTGGTCGCCGCCTATCCGTCCGACCGGTACGGCGGGACCGACAAGCAGGGGCGGGACCAGTTCTCGCTCAACGGCAGTGACCATTACTACGACATCCCGAACCAGTTCGTCCGGGCGATCCGCCGTGAGACCGGGATCGAGGTCGGCTACGTGCGGGCGGTCGCGCCGAACTTCACGTTCTTCGCGGTCGAGACGTTCGCCGACGAGCTGGCCCACATGGCGGGGGCCGATCCGCTGCAGTTCCGTCTCCGGATGCTCGGGGGGGCGCCGCGGCTCGCCAACGTGCTCAGGATAGTGGCGGAGAAGTCGGGATACGGGAAGTCGTTGCCGAAGAACGTCGGCATCGGCCTCGCCGGCGTGACCGCCCAGGAGAAGGCGTCACCCACCTGGACGGCGACGGCGCTCCAGGCCCGCGTCGATCCGAGCAGTGGCGCGGTCAGGGTCGAGAAGATCTGGTGCGCGGTGGACTGCGGCCTGGTCGTCAACCCGGACGGTGTGCGGAACCAGATGGAAGGGTCCGTGCTGTTCGGCCTGAGCAACGCCCTCAAGGAGAGCATCACGATCAAGAACGGCCAGGCCGTTCAGAGCAACTTCCACGACTACCCCGTCCTGCGGATCGACGAGATCCCGGACGAGGTCAACATCTTCGTGATGGAAAGCAAGGAGTATCCGACCGGCGTGGGTGAGCCCGGCGTCACGACGATCCTGCCGGCGCTCAGCAACGCCATCTTTGCCGCAACCGGAGCGCGGGTCCGCACGGCGCCGTTCACTCCGGACCGGGTGCTGGAGGCCCTCAAGGCCAAGGCGTAGGTCGTGGTGGTCGGCGGCCGCGCACGTTCGCGTGCGCGGCCGCCGAACCTTCTCCCGCTGTCCGGGCGTCGTGGACGCCGTGGTAGACTCGCCTCGTGCCGCCGGAAGTCGGCCCTGACCCCGTCGTCTAGCCTGGCCAAGGACGCGACCCTTTCAAGGTCGAGATCGCGG
>CAZWXA010000088.1:0-11685 GCA_964637755.1 uncultured bacterium
TGCGGCAAAGGAGGGACAATGAAAGCACTCGCACTCGTCGCCATCCTCGCCCTCTACTGGCAGCACGGGGCCGCCACCACCCTCTACACGTTCGACCTTCCCGTGCTGAGCCGCTACGTCCTCGCGGCCGGTCCGGCGCAGACGCTCATGTTCCTCGCCTTCGCCGTCGCCTTCGCCATCAAGGTGCCGATGTTCCCGTTCCACACCTGGCTTCCCGACGCCCACGTCGAGGCGCCCACCGCGGGCAGCGTGATCCTCGCCGGCGTCCTGCTGAAGATGGGGACGTACGGGTTCCTGCGCTTCTGCTTGCCGCTCTTCCCGGACGCGAGCCTCCGCTTCGGCCCGTGGGTCCTGGCCCTCGCCGTCGTCGGCATCATCTACGGCGCCTGGGTCTCGACGGTGCAGTCGGACCTGAAGAAGCTGGTCGCGTACTCGAGCGTGAGCCACCTCGGCTTCGTCATGCTCGGCGTCTTCACGCTCACGCAGCAAGGTCTCGTCGGCGGGACCACGGCCTCTCGACGGGCGCGCTCTTCCTCATGGTGGGCATGCTCTACGAGCGGCGGCACACCCGCCTCATCGCCGACTTCGGCGGGTTGTGGCAGGTGATTCCCGCCTTCTCGGCGCTGTTCCTCGTCGTCTCGCTCTCCTCGCTCGGCCTGCCCGGGCTCAACGGGTTCGTCGGCGAGTTCCTGATCCTCGTGGGCGCCTTCCAGGTCAGCCGGCCGATGGCCGCGCTGGCGACGACCGGGATCATCTTCGCCGCGGTCTACATGCTCTGGATGTACCAGCGCGTGTTCTTCGGGCCGCTCACCCGCGCCGAGAATCGCGGGTTGCCCGACCTCTCCCTCCGGGAGTGGGCCGTGCTGGTGCCGGCGCTGCTCTTCATCGTGTGGATCGGCGTGTATCCGGCCGCGTTCACCGGCAAGACCGAGGCGACCGTCGACGCGCTGATCGCCCAGGTCCAGTCCAAGGCCGCCGCGGCGCAGGGAGGGGCCAGGTGAGCATGGACGGCGCGGCGGTCGCGCTCCGCGCCATCGCGCCGTCGCTCGTCGTGCTCGTCACGGCGGCCGCCGTCCTGCTGCTGGACCTGCTGCCGCCCCGAGACCGGAAGGCGCACCTCTCGGTCGTGGCCCTCGGGGGCGTGGTGGCGGCCCTCTTGGTCACGACCTGGCTCTGGGGTGGCGAGGCCCGGGCCTTCCGCGGGATGATCGTGCTCGACGGCCTGGCGCTCTTCCTCCACCTCGTGATCTGCTACGCCGCCGGGCTCGCCGTGCTGCTCTCGATGGACTACCTGGAGCAGCGGGGCCTCGACTCGGGCGAGTACTACGCCCTCGTGCTCCTGGCGACGGTCGGCATGATGCTGATGGCCTCGGCCGGGGACCTGATCGTCGTGTTCCTCGCCCTCGAGCTGATGTCGCTCTCGCTCTACGTGCTGGCCGGCTTCTTCCGCGGGCACCTGGCTTCGGGCGAGGCGTCGATGAAGTACTTCCTGCTCGGCGCCTTCTCCAGCTCGTTCTTCCTCTACGGGATCGCGCTCGTGTATGGCGCGACGGGGTCGACGAACCTCGACCGCATCGCGGCGGGCGCCTCCCGCGAACCCCTTCTCATGATCGGCTTCGCCCTCCTCCTCGTGGGCTTCGGCTTCAAGATCTCGTGTGCGCCGTTTCACATGTGGGTGCCCGACGTCTACGTCGGCGCGCCCACCAGCGTGACGGTCTTCATCGCCACGGGGTCCAAGGCGGCGGCGTTCGCGGCGCTGATCCGCGTGCTGGTCACCTCGTTTCGCGGGCTCCAGCCGGACTGGGCGCCGCTCTTCTGGGTGCTGGCCGCGGTCACGATGACGATCGGCAACGTCGTGGCGATCGCCCAGTCGAATCTCAAGCGGATGCTCGCCTACTCGTCGGTGGCCCACGTCGGCTACATGCTGATCGGCCTCGTCGCCGGCGGTGCCTTCGGGACGGGCGCGGTCCTCTTCTACCTCCTCGTATACACGTTCACCACGGCCGGTGCCTTCGGCGTCGTGCTGCTGCTGGAGCGCGCCGCGGGCGAGGGAGTGAATCTCGCCGACTATGCGGGGCTGGCCAGGCGGCACCCCCTGCTCGCCTTCGCCCTCTCGCTCTTCCTCCTCTCCCTCGTGGGGATCCCGCCGCTCGGCGGGTTCGTGGGGAAGTTCTACCTCTTCGGCGCGGCCGTGCGGGGCGGATACATCGGGCTCGCCCTGATCGGCGTGCTCAACTCCGCCATCGCGGCGTACTACTACCTGCGCCTGATCGTCTACATGTACATGCGCGAGGCGGAAGGGCCCGCCCCGGCCTACGCGCCGTCGTTCGCCGGCGGCCTCGCCCTCGCGGTCGCACTCGCCGGCATCGTCGTGCTCGGGGTGATGCCGGCCCCGTTCATCGATCTCGCCCAGGCCGCCGTCAGCCCGCTGCTCCGGTAGCGGGTCGTGCGGGCGTGCCAGGCCGTCCGGCCTGGTCTATGCTGGGATATCGGCCGATGGAGATGACTCGCCTGATTCCGGACGAGACCCGAGGCGCCCGACCGGGGGCGGGCCGGGGGCTGGCAGGAGCCGGGCCAGGAGCCGGGCCAGGAGCAAGGCCAGGAGCAAGGCAATGAGGCCGTCCCGGCTCGATGCCATTGACGGCACGAGGTTCGGCGCCGTCGTGATCGGCGGCGGGATCGCGGGGGCGGGCGTGGCGCGTGACCTGGCGCTCCGAGGGGTCGCGGTCGCGCTCTTCGAGAAGGGCGACTTCGGGTCGGGGACCACCTCTCGCTCCTCCAAGCTGATCCACGGCGGCCTGCGGTATCTGGAACAGACTGGGGCCTCGCCGAGCAGGTCGGCGATCGAGACGCTGGTGGCCACGTACGGCCGGGCCTATCCGCGCGTCCTGGCCCTCGCCACCAAGGTGCCCGAGGGGGACGAGCGTCTCTGTCCGGGGAATCCCGAGATCGTGGCGCAGCTCCACCAGGCGATCGACGGCGAGCTGGCGGTCTCACTCCAGGACGTGCTGCTTCGCCGCACGGGGATCGGCACGAGCCGGTGTCAGGGGCGGGACTGTGCCGAGCCGATCGCTCGGCGCATGGCCGCGTTGCTCGGCTGGTCGCACCGGCGGCTCCTGGCCGAGCTCGAGGCGTGGGAGACCCACGTCGCGCGCTCGCAGCGCTTCCGCGGAGCACGGGGATGAATCGCGCGATCCTCGCCATCGACCAGGGGACGTCCGGATCGACGGCGCTCGTCGTCGACACCGAGGGCCGGGTCCGGTCGCGCGGGTACGCCGAGCTGCCGCAGTCCTATCCCCGCCCGGGCTGGGTCGAGCACGATCCGGGCGAGATCTGGCGCACGACGGTGGCGGCGGCCCGGGCCGCGCTCGACGGCGCCGGCGTCCTGGGCGGCGCTGTCGCCTGTGTCGGCATCGCGAACCAGCGCGAGACGACGATCGTCTGGGACCGGACGACCGGTCGCCCCGTCCACCCGGCGATCGTCTGGCAGTGCCGGCGCACCGCTCCGCTCTGCGAAAGGCTCCGGTCCGAGGGGCTCGAGCCCCTCGTGCGGGAGCGGACCGGGCTCGTCCTGGACCCGTACTTCTCCGGCACCAAGATCCGCTGGCTCCTCGACGAAGTCCCGGGCGTCCGCGCGCGGGCGGAACGCGGCGAGCTTGCCTCCGGCACCGTGGATTCGTGGCTCCTCTGGCAGCTCACCGGGGGTCGCGTTCATGCGACTGACCCCTCGAACGCGTCGCGCACCATGTGTCTCGACATCCACTCGCTCGAGTGGGACCCGACGATGCTGGAGTTGCTCGGCGTGCCGGAGGCGGTGTTGCCGGAGATCCGGCCGTCGTGCGGGGTGTTCGGGGAGACCGTCGACCTCGGCTGGCTGCCGGCGGGCACCCCGATCACCGCGGTCGTCGGCGACCAGCAGGCGGCCCTGTTCGGCCAGGCGTGCCTCGAGCCCGGGATGGCGAAGAACACCTACGGGACGGGCGGTTTCCTGCTCCTGAACACGGGCAGGAGGGCCGTTGCTTCGAGCCGGGGGCTCCTGACAACGGTCGCCTGGCAGATCGGCGGCGAGACGGTATATGCTCTCGAAGGCGCCGTGTTTGTCGCGGGCGCCGCGATCCAGTGGCTCCGGGACGGACTGCACGCCCTGCGGAGCGCCGCGGAGAGCCAGGGCGTCGCGGAGTCCGTTCCGGATACGGGCGGCGTGTACCTGGTGCCCGCGTTCGTCGGGCTCGGCGCGCCGCACTGGGACATGTACGCGCGGGGGGCGATCCTCGGGATCACGCGGGGGACGACGAGCGCGCACCTCGTCCGCGCGGCGCTCGAGGCCATGGCCTTCCAGAGCCGCGACGTGCTCGACGCGATGCTGGCGGACGCCGGGGGTCCGCTCCGGGAGATCCGGGTGGACGGCGGGGCGGCGGCGAACGATTTCCTCTGCCAGTTCCAGGCGGATATCATGCCGGTCGAGGTCCTCAGGCCGTCGGTGATCGAGGCGACATCACTCGGTGCCGCGTACCTGGCCGGGCTCGGCGCCGGCCTCTGGTCCTCCCCCGGAGAGGTGACGCGTCGATCCGGGATCGAGCGGAGGTTCGTGCCGGTGATGGACCCCGAACGTCGCGAGCGGCTCTACGGAGAATGGCGGCGCGCTGTCGAGCGCGCTCGCGGGTGGGCTGCTCCATGAGCCCCCGGAGGCCCGATCCCTCGCCTCGCGACGGGCGCGCGGACACGCTCGCCGGCGCCGCTCGGCTCGAACTGCGGGGGAGGGGGCGCCCAGCACGGCGCCCGGCGCGCTTGGCGTGGCCTGTCGTCGTTCCGCTGCTCGTGCTCCTGGTCGGGGTGTCTCCCGCCTGGGCCCAGCGGATGGAGCGGTTCCCGGAGCAGTTCGGCCCATTCTCGCTCGGTGCGGAGCCGGGCCAGCGCGTGACCGTCACCAGCATCTACGTCCGGCTGGTCGATGCCAGGGAGTACTGGCGGGCGACCACGCTCGAGCACTGGTCGATCCAGAACGAGACGCATGCCATCCTCGCTCGGGGGCACGGGTCGACGCGGACACAACCGCCGGGGGAGTTCGTCGAAGCGAAGGGCGTGTCGGCCTATCTGCTCGAGGGCCGCGGCCGGCCCATGTTGCTCCTGGTGTTCGGCGTGGTTCCGAGTCCGCCCACGAGCGGCGTCGCATACAGGGTCTACGGATTCGACCGGAACGGCGTCTTCCGGGAGGCGCTGACCCTCGAGCCATACGGGGATGGGGTCATGAACCCGATCGACTCGACGAACGGGAGGATCGCGCTGGCCGAGGAGCGGTACCTCGACGTCTCCGAGTGGCTCGGGTCCTTCGCGATTCGGATCCGCTACGAGTATGACGAGGCCGCGCACCGCTTCACACCCCGTAACCGTTGCGGGCCGCCGCTCCGCCCGCTGCTCGACCGGGCCTTGATCCGCGCGGCCACCGAGCGGGGCGGCGACCCGCGGGTCGAGCTTCACGAGAGTCCCAGGGCAGGCGCTTCCCGGCAAACCATCCGTCTCGGGGAGAAGAGCCAGGTCAAGCTCATCGAGGCGTGCACGGCGCGGTTCGGACCGACGAGGATTCCCGACCTCTGGCTCAAGGTCGACATCGACGGGGCGGTCGGCTGGCTCGTCGAATCCGAGTTCCCGAAGATCGGGCTCGGCACCGGCGGGTAGCGGGCGGGCCGCTCGGGCTCCTTCGACGGCCGGGAATCTGTCCGCTTGTGCAACACTCCGCCGACAGCGCGTTCAGAATAGATAATGTAATAAGCAGCTTAGGAGATCTTGTCTGGTCGGAGTCGCTATGATAGTGTTTCGGTTCACATGAACCCCGGCGGCGACCCGTCCTCATGGGGCGCGTTCGGATCGCTGATCCAGGTGGGAATGACCTTCGTGGTGTGCACCGTGCTCGGTCTTGCCGGCGGCTACTGGGTCGACCGATGGCTCGCCACGAGCCCGTGGTTCCTGCTGTTCGGACTCGGGTTCGGCATCACGGCCGCCTTCGTGAACCTGTTTCGTGCTGTCAAGGACGCTGAACGACGCGAGCAATCCGATGGTCGGAACTGATCTCGTTTCCCGCGTGACGCTGTCGGGCCTGCCGGCGATCCTGCTGGTGGCTGCGGTCGCGGCCTGGAGCGGGGGAACCGCCGGGGCCACGGGCGCGGCCGCCGGAGGGGTCATCGCCCTGGCGAACTTCCGCTGGATGGCGCGCGGGGCCGCCACGACTCTCGCGGCCGGGCGCGCGCCGAGACTCGCGTTCGCCCTGGCCGGCCTCCGCTATCTCGGAGCCTTCGGCGCCATGGCGCTGGTACTCTCGACCGGCTGGGCGCATCCGGTGGCCCTGGTCGCGGGGCTGTCGGTACTGCCGCCCGTCCTGATCCTTCAGGGCTTGCGTGGCGCGACGGGCCAGGAAGGCTGAGCATGGGAGCACTCGAGCATCCACCGATCCTTCGGCTGCCGGGCATTCCGGACCACGTGGCGTACACGTGGCTCGTGATGGCGGTGCTCATCGTCGTGGCGTTCGTCGCGTCGCGGCGGTTGGAGCTCGTGCCGCGCGGCGCCCAGAACTTCATGGAGGTCGTCCTCGAGCAGTTCCTCACGCTGCTCGACGACGTGATGGGTCACGACGGGCGCCGGTATCTGCCACTGATCGCCACGCTCGGCCTCTTCATCCTCGTCTCGAACCTGATGGGGCTGGTTCCTGGTCTCCCCGCGCCGACGGCGAACCTGAACACGACTGCGGCGTGCGCGCTGATCGTCTTCTTCACCTACCATGCGATCGGCATTCGCACACAGGGGATCGTGGCGTACGCGAGGCACTTCATGGGGCCGGTGGTCTGGCTGGCGCCGCTGATGGTGCCGATCGAGCTCGTGAGCCACCTGGCGCGGCCCCTGTCGCTTTCGCTCCGGCTCTTCGGCAACATGACCGGTGGCCACATCCTGCTGGCGGTCTTCTTCTTCCTGATGGGATTCGACGGGATGCTGGGCTGGGCGCTGTCGGGCTCGCCCGGCGGGCTCGCCCTCGGTGGGCCCACCGCCCTCCTCATGCTGGCGTTCACCGTCGGGTTCCTGTACCCGCTCAAGATCCTCGTCGCCTTCCTGCAGTCGTTCATCTTCGTCATGCTCACGATGCTCTACATCGCCGGCGCCGTCGAGGAAGCCGAGCACCACTGAGAAAGCAGCCATCGATGTCCACGACGACCGGTGGGGAGGTCGGTGAGGAGCGGCGCTCGCTCCCCCCGAGGTTGACCTGATGCGGAACCCACCACACAAGGAGGGCAGTCTGTGCGACGTTCATTGATCTTCACGTTGATGGCCGTGCTCGCGGTGCCCGGTATCGCGCTCGCGGCCGAGCCGGGAGCCGGCGACGGCTGGCTCAAACCCTTCGCCGTGATCGCGGCGGGAATCGGCATGGCCCTCGCGTCGGGTCTCTGCGCGATCGGGCAGGGGCGGGCGGTGGCCTCGGCCGTGGACGCGATGGCCCGCCAGCCCGGCGCGGCGGGACGCATCCAGACCGCGATGATCATCGGTCTGGCCCTCATCGAATCGCTCGCCCTGTACGTGCTCGTCATGGGCGTCCTGCTGCTGTTCGTGAAATGGCCTGCGTAGGGTAGCGGTCTCGGCTCCGGGCGCCTGGCGCAAGCCGGGCGCCCGCCGAGGAGAAGTCATGGCGCCGCGTTCGAGCTACCGCACCCAGAAGATCCCCGAGATGACCATCCGGCGCCTGTCCCTGTACACGCGCTGCCTCGTCCAGCTCGAGGAGGACGGGATCAAGACCATCTCGTCCCAGGCGCTCGCGGAGCGGTTCAACCTCAACTCGGCGCAGGTGCGGAAGGACCTGGCCTACTTCGGCGAGTTCGGGGTGCGAGGGATCGGGTACTACGTCTCGGGGCTCAAGGCCGAGCTGCAGAAGATCCTCAACCTCGACCGCGAGTGGCAGGTGGCCCTCGTCGGCCACGGCAACCTCGGCTCGGCCCTCTTCCGGTACAAGGGCTTCGGGAAGCAGGGGTTCCGCATCTCCGCGATCTTCGACGACGATCCCGCCAAAGTGGGTCGCAGCGTCGATGGGGTGCCGATCCTCCCCACGGGCGATCTGGCTCGCGAGGTCAAAGCGCGCAACCTGCAGATCGCGATCGTGGCGGTGCCGGCCGAGTCGGCCCAGGTCGTGACGGACAAGCTGGTGGCGGCGGGCGTCAAGGGGATCCTGAACTTCGCGCCCGGCCGCATCAAGGTCGCCAAGGACGTGCGGCTCAAGCACGTCGACCTCTCGATCGAGCTCGAGACGCTGAGTTTCTATCTCGCCCAGGGCGGTCGCTAGACCTCCCGACCCGCCGGCGATGTTCAGCCCGGCAGGAAGGCAATCCGTGATTCGATCCGGAGTCTCGCTCGAGGACTGGGCGCCGTACCGGGCACTGGCCGACGCATGGGCCCGGCGGACCCGGTGCCTCCGGGTGGCGGGACTCTGGGGCTCGGCGCGGGCCCTCGTGGTCGCCCGCCTCCTCGACCAGGACCCTCGCCCCTGCCTCGTCCTCGTCCCGGGACTGGCAGATGCTCGGCGCTGGGCGGGAGATCTGCGCTTCTTCGGCGCCCGGGTCGTGGAGTTCCCACCGCCCGAGCCCCGGCTCTGGCGGGGCGGCCGCCATCGGGAAGCGGAAGCAGCCCGCGCGGCCGCGTGCCACCGGCTGCTCGGCGGTGAGCGGCTCGCCGTCATCGCGACCCCGGCGGCGCTGACCCATCCCCTTCCCTCTCCCCACGCGTTCAAGGCCGGCACCCTGCGTCTCGCGGTCGGGGACCGCCTCGACCGCGAACTGCTGGTCGAGGCGGTCGAGGAGGGGGGGTACGAGCGGGCACAGACCGTCGTCGAGGTCGGGCAGTGGGGCGTCCGCGGCGGGATCGTCGACCTGTTCACGCCCGTTGAACGGTGGCCCATCAGGATCGAGTTCTTCGGCGACGAGATCGAATCGATCCGCACCTTCGACCCGACGTCCCAGCGCTCGACGGGCGCGCTCGACCAGATCGTGGTGCTGCCGTTCGGGGCGGGCGAGGCTCTGGCGGACCTGACGGCGTATCTGCCGTCCGACGCTCCCGTCGTGCTCGAGGCCCGGGAGATCCTCGATGCGCCGCCCGACGACGCACCGGCGGCCGCGCCGCTGGCCGACCTGCTGGCCGACCGGCAGCGCATCGAGCTGGCCTTGCTGTCGGCCGCCGGGCGCGCCGGGGACGATCCCCGGGCCGGTCCCGCTCCCCTCCAGTTCCACCTCGACACGCACTCCGTGGAGCGCTTCGACGGGCAATTCCGTGCCCTGACAGCCGGCATGGCGAGGCTCGTCGCGGACGGGACCCGGGTCAGGCTGGTCGGCAGCGACGAGCACCAGGCGGACCGCCTGCGGCAGATCCTGCGCGACCATCTCCTCGAGCCCGGCCCGGTCGAGGGCCTCTGGGGCCCCGAAGGGCTCGGCATCGTGGTCGGCGAATGCTCGGGCGGCTTCGCCGTTCCCGCGCTGGGTTTCGTGCTCCTGACGGAGCAGGAGATCTTCGGGGCCCGGCGGCGCACGCTCCGGCGACCGCGGTACGAGCGCGGCGCCGCGCTCACGGCCTTCACCGACCTGCAGATTGGCGACCTCGTCGTCCACGAGGACCACGGGATCGGCAGGTATCTCGGCTTCCGGACGATGCGGACCGGCGACCGCGACGCGGACTTCCTCCTGCTCGAGTACGCCGAGGGCAACCAGCTCTACCTCCCGGTCGAGCGTCTCGACCTGATCTCGAAGTACATGGGCGCCGACGCCGGCGCGGCGAAGCTCGATCGTCTCGGCGGCGCGGCCTGGCAGCGCGTCAAGGAGTCGGTCCGCGCCGCGCTCCGGGAGATGGCGGAGGATCTTCTCAAGCTGTACGCGCAGCGGTCGGTGGCGAAGGGGCACGTGTTCTCCTCCGATACGACCTGGCAGCGCGAGTTCGAGGTGGCGTTCCGGTTCGAGGAGACACCGGACCAGCTCCGCGCGATCGAGGAGGTCAAGGCCGACATGGAGTCGGAACGGCCGATGGATCGCCTGGTGGCGGGGGACGTCGGATACGGCAAGACCGAGGTCGCGTTGCGGGCGGCGTTCAAGGCCGTGGCCGACGGCGCGCAGGCGGCAATCCTCGTGCCCACGACCGTCCTCGCCCAGCAGCACTGGTCGACCTTCAGCGAGCGCTTCGCCGCGTTTCCGGCCCGGGTCGAGCTGCTGTCGCGCTTCCGGTCGCCGAAGGAGCAGAAGGCGGTCGTGGAGGGGCTCGAGCGAGGCACGGTGGACGTCGTCATCGGCACGCACCGGCTGCTGTCCCAGGACGTCGCCTTCAAGAACCTGGGGCTCCTCGTCATCGACGAGGAGCACCGGTTCGGGGTCGCGAACAAGGAACGGATCAAGCAGATCCGGGCGTCGGTCGACGTCCTGTCCCTGACGGCGACCCCGATCCCCCGCACGCTGTACATGTCCCTGTCCGGGGTCCGGGACCTCTCGGTGATCGAGACGCCGCCCCTCGAACGGCTGCCCGTGGAGACGCACATCTGCCCCTTCAGCCGAGCCGTGATCGCCGAGGCGCTTGCGCGGGAGCTGGCGCGCGGCGGGCAGGTGTTCTTCGTCCACAACCGCATCCAGTCCCTCGCGTCCATGACGGCCTTCATCCAGAGGATGGCGCCGGACGCGCGGGTGGTCATGGCCCACGGCCAGATGCGGGAACGCGATCTGGAGGCGGTCATGGTCAAGTTCACGACCGGTCAGGCCGACGTCCTCGTGTCGACGGCCATCGTCGAGTCGGGGCTCGACATCCCGGCGTCGAACACCATCATCATCAACCGCGCCGACCGCTTCGGCCTGGCCCAGCTCTACCAGCTGCGCGGGCGGGTCGGGCGCGAGCGGCAGCAGGCGTACGCGTACCTGCTGATTCCGGCCGACGGGCGGGTGGACGAGCAGGCGGAGCGCCGCCTCCGCGTGCTCCAGGAACTGACCGAGCTCGGCTCCGGCTTCAAGCTGGCGCTCCGCGACCTCGAGATCCGCGGCGCCGGCAACCTGCTCGGCGCCGCGCAGCACGGCCACATCGCGGCTGTCGGCTACGATCTCTACACGAAGCTGCTCGGCGAGGCCGTGAGAGAATTGAGGGGCGAGGTGGCGGAGGTCACGACCGACCCGGTCGTGACCGTCGACGCCGACGCGTATCTGCCCGAGAGCTACGTGCCCGAGGTGAATCAGCGGCTGGCCTTGTACAAGCGCCTGACCGGCGCGTCGAGCGCGGCCGATCTCGCGGACTGCCGCGCGGAGCTGGAAGACCGGTTCGGGCCGCTCCCCGCGTCCGCCGAGCAGTTGCTGCAGGTCGTCGAGCTCCGGATCGAGGCGCGCGGACTCGGCATCGAGAAGCTCGAGACCCGCCCCGGGAAGGCCATCGTCAAGTTCAGCCCCTCCACCCCCGTCGGGTCCGAACGTCTTGTCCGGTTCATCCAGGCCAGCCGCGGACGCATCCGGATGAGCCGGGAGTTCACGATCGAGGCGGCCATGCCCACTCCCGACTGGCCGGCCACCCGTGAGTCCCTCCGCCACCTCCTCGCCCAGCTCCGCGCCACGGTCGTCTAAGAAGATGCGAGCCGCAGGCGAGCGTACCCTATGGCAAGCCCCGCGGCAGCGGGGCGTTGCTGGTGATGAGGGCGTGCGC